>JBFWYJ010000455.1:0-2501 GCA_050186555.1 Bacteroidia bacterium | reverse complement strand
ATATATCCTTCTATATCATTTCTATTTCCGTAGTCACTAGAAAGAAACATCTTGGTTAAATTGTTGTACTCATCCATATATCTTGCCTGGGTCGCTTCATATGAATATGCCCCTGTGTTTGTTGCTTTTTGCCTTTCCATCATGGCTTTATGCTTAAATTTCTTGCCTCCCTTTTCCTCAAGCGCTACCCATCCACCATCAGGATCTATGCCGCTAACAGGATTATTAGCCATGGCAATATAAGGACTTGCAAATTGGCCGTATGGATCAGGTGCAAACCATCTGCCAATATCTTGATTGTACATTCTTAACTCAAATTGGTACCAAGGATTACTTTCACTGTTTTTTTCTTGTCCCTGATAACCAAACCTAAATTCTTCATTTACCCACTTTCTGCCGGGAAGTTCTCCACCAAAAGCATAATAATCCGTGGTGCTTAATACATCTATTCCACTGTTCGTACCTGTTCCTTTAAACGTAGCTCTTACATTACCCAAATGGTCAGTTACCTGGTATACATTGTACGCACTTGTTAAATTACTTGCATTGGCTCTTAAAACGCCTACCGGTGTTTTTACTTCATTTATCTTAAAAGCAGGGGTTGTTTCGGTCTCATCATATTGATAGATATACGGACCAACATACCAGGTGTATTTATATTTATTTGTAGAATACAAATAGTATTTGCTTTTTAATTTTCTACCTGAAGTACTGTACTCGTACTCCGTTGTGTTATCATTAGTAAAGGTAATCTTTTTTACTTTTCCATCTGGAAAATACTCAATACTCTACATGTTCTTAACTTTAATGCAAACCAACTTACTATGCCTACTATGCCTGATTTAGTTTTAAAATTTATGCTATGTGATAATTTGAAGTAACCCTAAATATCACTATAAAACAGATAAATAAAATATTAAAAACGTCAATACTGAATACAGAATCCCAATAATGGGATATAGCATTTGAGAGGGATTCGCTGCTAAGCTATATTTCGAAATAATTTGCTTGAATCTATCATGCAAAAGAAAATAATGCCCAAATAAATGCTGCAACAAAACAAATAAAAGTAATACCAGGATTATTGACAAAATTTTGCTATAAATCTCAACAGGAATATGTTTATTGACAATGACAATTACTGAAACAATATTAGTTCCAACAAGGACTGCATAATATGACGTTGCAAGACTCTCATTTTTAACCCCCTGTCGCTTCACTAAGGCAAACATTTTAAATAGACAATAAAAAATGAAATTAAACATTCAATTTTATGGCTTAGTTTTAGGTTGTTCATTGAATAAATTTTCTTCTAAAGTTTGGTCGGTTAAACCCCAAGAAATCAACTCAGCTAGTCCATAAATAACACCTGCGCCTGCAACAAAAGGGGCGGCCAAAGTTCCAGCCGTTAAATACGCAGCAGTAACAAGTCCTGTAGAAATGCCAAAAGCAACTTTGTCAGCAGTAGTAATTGGAGTTCCATTAGCCGATTTGTATACTAGTGATCCCACTTGCAGAACGTACCCTGCTACACCTAACTTTATTCCAATATTACTTATTGACTTCAAAGTGCCCCTTAATGTTTGTGCCATTTTTTGAGTTCCATACCCCATTGCATCCCCCATAATTTTTGCCGCATTTGTTTGTCTTAATGCTTGGACACCGAGTTCGGCGCCACCCCAAAACACACTACCAACATTTAATAATTGACCGAAATCATCTACAAAATTGTTAGCTGGAACACTAAAGTCAAATGTCGTACCATTTCCTTTAGCCACTGAATAATCTGTATGGCTCTGATAATGTCTTTCAGTTACATCATAAAAATTGATAGAATTTTCATAACTATTATCTAACAATGATTGAGTTTCTTGAACATAGTAGCTGACTTCCCAGTACCACATACCTACCTCGGAATCGAACTTGGCACTTTCAGTTGGCGGTTGTGCAGATACCCACCAACTATCGTAACCTGCCTCAGAAGTTTCCATAAAATCGCTATCCGCACTTTTTGTAATAACATGGCCATTATCATCAATGTCAAATAATTCATTTCCTCCTCTTCCACCTGAAGACCCGCTAGAACCACTCTGTTTTTGTGCATGTAAATCCGCTCCTAAACCGCCAGTAAAAAGGGTGATGACATCAGATCCATCATCATCAGCACCAACAAAAGGAGCTCCTCCTGTTGCATATCCTCCTGAATTTCCAGAAATTGTATTCATTGTCCATCTAAAATTAGATACAACTCCACCATCCGGATCTATTCCACTAACAGGATTATTTGCCATGGCAATATAAGGGCTGGCAAACTGTCCGTAAGGGTCAGGTGCAAACCATCTACCAATATCTTGATTGTACATTCTTAACTCAAATTGGTACCAAGGATTACTTTCACTGTTTTTTTCTTGTCCTTGATAACCAAACTTAAATTCTTCATTTACCCACTTTCTTCCCGGTAATTCTCCACCAAAAGCATAATAATCTGTAATACTTAATAC
>JBFWYJ010000454.1:0-2506 GCA_050186555.1 Bacteroidia bacterium | reverse complement strand
AAACCCATCTCATACATATACAAATAATGGAAATTATTTGGTTGATTTGATGTTGTACGATAGCACCTCTAATGGTATTTGCGTAAGTAATTATACCCAGGCAATAACAATCTCAAATGCCACATGTAATTTAACAGCAAAAACAAACACGTATCAATTAAACAGTAATACGATCAATTTTGTAAATGCCTCAACAGGGACGGTTGCGTTAACTCAATACACATTACATTACGGGTATGTGACGCCTCAAAGTTATTTCAATAGTCACTTCAATGTTGTTCATACATTTTCTGCTGCTGCATTGTATCCTATTCAATTGAGAGCGGCAAATTCAAGTTCATGCACCAGTATTTATAATGCCTCAATTTCTGTTTTATCACAGTCTTGTTATGTAACACCAAATTTTAATTTCACAGTAAATGGATCAAATGTATCATTCTTGAATTTATCAACGGGCACATCTAGTACAACACAATATTATTGGATGTTTGAAAATGGTAATACATCAAGCTCTCAAACACCTCCTAGTCAGAATTTTCTTTATAATGGCAATTATACGGTAACACTATTTGTAACTGATTCAGTAAATTACTATTGTGGAGGATTAATTACAAAAACGGTTAACATATTTAATGCCCCATGCTTTGCCAGTAGTCAGTTTACAATGGTTAAAGATTCTAGCGCGATACCTAATGTGGTTTGGAATGCGATTCCTGCATATTCGACTAATGTAGTGAGCGCAGTTTGGAATTGGGGAGACAATTCAACTTCAACAGGATTATTTCCTTCTCATACATATTCTTCTACAGGACTTTATACAGTTTGTTTAACAGTCAGTGTTTCTTGCGGACAAATGACTACTACCTGCACACCGTCTAATATCTACAGGTTGACAGAAAACGCGCAAATGGCATCAATTAAAGTTTTAAATGTTGCAACTTCCATAAAGTCATACACTTTGGAACCTAAGCCAGTTGTGATATTTCCCAATCCTTCCAATGGAAATTTAAATTTATATGCAAAACAATTTAAACAATTGTCTATAAAATTAACTAATCTAGAAGGAAAAGAAGTCTTTAGTGCCATGTCTGTATCCAGCGATGGCTTTTATAGGTTTAAATTACCTGATGAAATTGAAGGGGTCTTGATTGTGTGTATTGAGGCGAATGGAAAAATTCAGACAGAGAGAATTATTGTTGATAGACATTGATGAAAAAAACTCGGCTTTAGCCGAGTTTTGAGTTATTAATAGAATAATATTTGTTTTTAGAAATCATTTCTCTAATCGTTTGGGATTTTAGTTATATCCATATAAAAAATTTCCCAGCTATGTCCGTCGAAGTCTTCTAAGGTTCTTTGTTGCATGAAACCATAATCGCGCATTTCATGAGGTTCAATGCCGCCGGCTTTTAATCCATTAGACATCATCTTATTCACCTCTTCAGGGCTTTCAACAGACAAAGAGAAAAGACCTGCTAATCCGGATTTAGTATCTGCAATAGGTTTGGTGGCAAAGCTTGAAAATTTTTCATGAGACAAGAGCATCACAAAAATATTTTCGCTCCAAACCATACATTTTCCTTTATCATCAGAAAATTGCGGATTATTTACAAAACCTAGTGCAGTGTATAATGCTTCGGACTTTTGAAGGTCTCTTACTGGAAGATTAATGAATATTTGTTTTGACATTTTATTCTAAAATTTGATAATTAATATGTTAAGCAAATTTGTATTTGCTGCTTGTTTTAAATTTCCTTGGAAAAATTAGTTTTCACAAAGTTCTTTCAACTTGTTAAGTGCATTTGGATAGGTCTCGTTAATGTAACCTGCGAAATCCTCGCTGGTATCTAGATCAACGGTAACAGTTGTAGTTTCATCATTCCCTTCGAAAGTGTAATTTTCAAAACCATTTGCCCATTTTTCTACTTCAGGTCCTTCGGTAATTTCTTTATCCGCTTTAAAGAGACCATAATGTTGAATGGAAACAAATTGATTGGGAATATTTTCGGCTATTCTGGAAACCATGCCGCCTTTTTCACCCTTTTCATCCACTCCAAGAAATAGGATTTTACTTCCTTTGTCCCAATTTCCTTCATAGGTTGACGTTGGATTAAATAATGCAGTCCATTGCTCATAGGTTGATTTATTCTTAAGACCAAGCATGAAATCATAAGTTTTTGTAACAGGAGCATTGATGTTTACTTTAAATTGCAATTTTTTCATAATTTGAATATTAGTCTAAATTAATAATTCAATTTATATATTGGTAGAAATGGTTTAGAAATGCTTATCAGTTAACTTTCTCTTAACTAATTTTTGTGCCAAATAATCTATTTCCCTGACTGCAGCTAGGCAGGCGTCCGCTGACGCAAGAGCCTTGTTTGTTCTAGCCCCCTATAAATCGGACACGGTTTGACAAAGTTCGGTTAAATTTTCGATATTTTTTTCATTTAAAATAAATTCATTTTCGTTAAAATCTTTAATGAACTGATTTGGTGTTTTATAA
>JBFWYJ010000453.1:0-2510 GCA_050186555.1 Bacteroidia bacterium | reverse complement strand
TATCTGCCACTGGCAGAAGCAGGTGTCGAAATCAAATTCAGGCAGCGTTTGCTATCTACAGGCAGTAAGCAGAAATTCAAAGTCAATTATCAATTATCAAATGATATTTCTGTTATTCACCTATATCCGGGAATAAGAAAAGAAACTATTGATGCAATCATCAATACCAAGGGATTGAAGGGCTTGGTTTTACTAACTTATGGTGCAGGTAATGCAAGTACAGAGGAATGGTTAATTGAATCGCTTAGTTCAGCAATAAAGAAAGGTATTTATATCCTGAATGTTACACAATGTGCCAGAGGTAAAGTAATCCAAGGTATGTATCAGACAAGTGCTGCATTAAAGAAAATTGGTGTAATCAGTGGAAGCGACATCACTTTTGAAGCCGCCATTACAAAAATGATGTATGTACTCGGTCAGAAATTAAACAAGAAACAAATTGTAAATAATTTAGAAAACCCTCTAAGGGGTGAACTAACAAAGTAAATATGAAAGTGTATCAAAATATATTGGAAACTATTGGCAACACGCCATTAGTTAAACTGAATAAAATAGTTAAAGATTTGCCATGTGATGTTTATGCCAAGGTTGAAACAGTAAATCCCGGAAACTCTATTAAAGACCGCATGGCTTTGAAAATGATTGAAGATGCTGAGAAATCAGGCCTGCTTAAACCGGGAGGGACAATCATTGAAGGTACCAGTGGTAATACAGGCATGGGTTTAGCTATTGCAGCTGTGATAAAAGGATACAAGTGTATTTTTACAACCACAGATAAACAAAGTAAAGAAAAAGTAGATGCCTTAAGAGCGTTTGGAGCAGAAGTGATTGTTTGTCCTACAGATGTTGACCCTGAAGATCCGCGTTCATATTATTCTGTTTCGTCTCGTTTAGTAGATGAAATTCCAAATTCCTGGAAGCCTAACCAATACGATAATCCAAGTAATGCAGTTGCTCATTATGAGCAAACAGGACCTGAGATTTGGGATCAAACAGACGGCAAGGTTACACATTTAGTAGTAGGAGTAGGTACAGGTGGAACAATTTGTGGTACTGGAAAGTATTTAAAAGAAAAGAATCCAAATGTGAAGGTATTGGGAGTAGATACTTATGGTTCTGTATTCAAGAAATACAAAGAAACAGGCATTTTTGATAAGAATGAGATTTATCCATACATCACTGAAGGTATAGGAGAAGACTTTTTACCAAAGAACGTTGACTTTGATATTATAGATTACTTCGAAAAGGTAACGGATAAAGATGCGGCAATTATGACCAGACGGATTCCCCGCGAAGAAGGTATTTTTGTGGGTAATAGTGCCGGTGCGGCTTTAGCCGGTTTAGTGCAAATGAAAGATCAGTATAAAAAAGGAGACGTTGTTGTGGTGATATTTCATGATCACGGCACGCGTTACCTCGGTAAAATGTTTAATGATGACTGGATGCGTGATAGAAACTTTTTGGAAATTACAAAACCAAAAGCGATGGATTTAATAGCGGGACATCGCGACAAGAAATTATTAACCATTGATGAAAGTGCTACTGTAGCTGATGCCCTGTCTATTTTAAGTAAATACAATATTTCTCAATTGCCCGTGACAAGCGGTAATGATTATACAGGTTCTTTAAACGATAATTTCTTGTTTAATAAATTAATTGAGAATGCAGATATCAAGAATGAATTGGTGAAAAACGTAATGCAAAAGCCATTTCCTTTAGTAACTGAAAAAACCTCTATTGAGGATGTAAGCAAGTTGATTACCAAAGACAATAACGCGGTTCTATTGAAAGATTTAGGTGGAAACCACCATATTATCACAAAACATGATATTATTGAAGCGGTGTCCAAAATGAGCAATTAATTTGTTAATTAGTACAAAAGGCAAAAAAAAATGCATAATTATTGTCTATTTTAGAATAATAAAAATAAACCCATATGAGAAAAGTATTTGTATCCGTTGCCCTATTATTAAGTGCAGGGTTGGTATTTGGTCAGGAGTCTAAACGTCCTGATAATTGGTTTAACCTTGATTACGATAATGATAAAGTAAACGGAGTTAGTACTGAAAAGACTTATAACGAGTTGCTTAAAGGAAAGAAATCTACCCCTGTAATTGTTGCTGTACTTGATAGTGGCGTTGATTACAAGCATGAAGATCTGAAGGATGTTATGTGGGTTAATAAGAAGGAAATTCCCGGTAATGGCATTGATGATGATAAAAACGGATATATTGATGATATCCATGGGTGGAGCTTTTTAGGCAATAAAGACGGAAGAAATGTTGATGCTGAAAATCTTGAAATGACAAGATTATACAGGAAACTAAAACCAAAGTATGAAGGTAAAACAAAGGATGATTTTAAGAAGAAGGAAGAACTGGAAGAGTTAGCATTGTTTGAGGCCGTATCTCATGATATGAAAGTGACGCGCGATAAATACGAGCCTGCATACAATCAATTAAAATATATGAAAGAGGGGATTGTGGAGATGGAGAAGGAATTGCTAAATG
>JBFWYJ010000452.1:0-2518 GCA_050186555.1 Bacteroidia bacterium | reverse complement strand
ATTAATTTAAACGATGTAACTATTTCACAAAGTAAAACAACCATTATCGAAATTCCTCAAGCGGGCATGTTATCTTTAAACAAAGGATCAGAGGGAAAAGGAAGTATTTATGTTGAAGAAAAAAATAAATTAGTTTGGGTATATAATTTAAAAGATAAAACTATACAGGAAAACATTGTGCTGCAACCCGGCAATTACCGTGTAGAGTTCAGGCCGCAGAGTGCGAAAGAATCGATTTACACGGTTGAAAAAAGATTTAAAATTGAGTCAGGATCAAACAGTGCTGTGAAACTTTATTAATTTTAATTACACATGTCATTCTTCGAAAAAATTTCTTCCTGGGCACGACGTTCAATAACATTAAAGTTAATTACTATTGGAATTCTGATCCTGATATTATTAATTCCATCGAGTATGCTTACCTCCCTCATTTACGAGAGAGAAACAACTCGTGATAACGCTACGAATGAAGTAAGCTCCAAGTGGGGCGATAGTCAAACTATTGGAGGGCCAGTAATTTCTATTCCTTACCAGTCATATATAAAAACTGAAGATGGAAAAACAGAATCAACAACTCAATATGCTCACTTTTTGCCCAACGATTTAGAGATAAAAGGAACTATTGTACCAGAAAAAAGATACAGGGGCATATATGTAGTTGTACTTTACAATTCTCAGATAGAAATAAAAGGAAAATTTTCCGGGCCCGATTTTAAGTTATTGAATATATCTCCTGAAGCTTTACAGCTGAATAAAGCTATTATTTCATTGGGAATCACTGATATGAAAGGCATTAAAGAACAAATAAATTTTGTAACTAAGGACAGCTCTTATTCTTTTTCTCCGGGCATTGTAACCAATGATATTTTTAATTCGGGGGTTAGCGCTCCTATTGATTTAACCATTACCAAAGGAATCATCGAATTCTCTCTTAAACTGGATGTAAATGGAAGTCAGAAAATTTATTTTTTGCCTTTTGGAAAAGAGACAAATGTTGAGATCAGCTCAACATGGAACAACCCAAGTTTTGAAGGAGATTTCCTACCGGACGAAAGAAAAGTTGAAGCCGAAGGTTTCTCTGCCAAATGGAAAATACTTCACTTGAACAGAAATTATCCACAGCAAGGATTAGGAAGCTTTATAAATAAGGAACATAGTGCTGATCATATCGATTATGACAATTATTATTACAAAGGAAGTATAAGAGAATCTGCTTTTGGGGTAAGATTATTATTGCCGGTTGATGAGTACCAAAAGACCAATCGATCTGCAAAGTATAATGTAATGTTTATTATTATCACTTTCATTACTTTCTTTTTTGTGGAAGTACTCAACAAAAAAAGATTACATCCTATCCAATACTTATTAGTTGGATTTTCGATTTGTTTGTTTTATGTATTGTTACTTTCATTATCAGAACATATTTCCTTCGACTTTTCCTATTTAATAAGCAGTATTATTATTCTAATCCTTATTACATTTTATAGTAAAAGTATTCTGAAAAGCAATTTTCTTACCGGTTTGGTTGGAATGATTTTATTTATCCTATATGGATTCTTTTATTCATTGTTACAAATGCAGGATTACGCTCTATTGCTGGGAAGCGCAGGACTTTTAATTATTTTAGCTACCATTATGTATCTCACAAGAAAAATTGATTGGTATTCACTTTCATCGGATAAAGAAGAAGAAAATAACACATAACATTCCACATATGAAATACACTTACACAGAAAAGAAAGATACACGCTCAGGATTTGGAGCAGGATTACTTGAGCTAGGAAAAAAAAATCCACAGGTAGTTGCCCTTTGCGCCGATCTTACAGGCTCCTTGAAAATGGATGCCTTTCAAAAAGAATTCCCCGAAAGATTTATACAAGTAGGCATTGCGGAAGCGAATATGATGAGTATTGCCGCAGGGCTTACCATTGGCGGTAAAATACCTTTCACAGGTACATTCGCAAATTTTTCTACCGGGCGGGTATATGACCAGATAAGACAATCGATCGCGTATTCGGAAAAAAACGTAAAAATATGTGCCTCACATGCAGGGCTTACGTTAGGCGAAGATGGCGCCACCCACCAAATATTGGAAGACATTGGCTTAATGAAAATGTTACCTGGGATGACGGTTATTAATCCTTGTGATTATAACCAGACTAAAGCAGCTACCCTCGCTCTCGAAAAACACATAGGCCCGGCATATTTACGTTTTGGAAGGCCAAATGTCCCTAATTTTACTCCGGCAGATCAAAAATTTGAGATTGGCAAAGCATTACTGCTACGGGAAGGAACCGACGTAACCATATTTGCCACCGGGCATTTAGTATGGAAAGCGCTTGAAGCGTCAGAAATACTGGCTGAAAAAGGCATAAAAGCCGAAATAATAAATATCCACACCATTAAACCTTTGGATAATATAGCAGTCTTATCATCGGTACGTAAAACAAAATGCGTTGTAACAGCCGAAGAACATCAAATGAACGGAGGCCTTGGAGATAGCATAGCACAACTATTG
>JBFWYJ010000451.1:0-2528 GCA_050186555.1 Bacteroidia bacterium | reverse complement strand
CATTTGGAATTTTCTTCAACAACAACTAGCGATCTTGTATTTATAAACGATTCAGATTTCGCGTTAGAAACATTTATGAGATTAATTGGCTTTGTTAAAGAATTATTTTTCTCCAGATGAATATAAATGCCGCTCTCTGCATATGCAGTGTTCAATGCGACAAATGCATCTGTATCCGGCTTAGCAAAAGAACCTATTTCAACATTACCTTTCTGATTGAATTCATTTAACGTACCAATTCCCAAACCTTTCTCTGATATACTATCACTTAAGTCCTTATTTAGAACACCATTAACAAGTACAATATTATACGCGTCTTTTAAAAGATAATCCTGAATTAAATTTTTATTTACCTCATTAAATTCGTTCTTAATCTGCTTGAACTCTTTCCTTATGATTAAGTCAAGATTGCAATACTTATAATCTTCTACTTTGTTATTGGGAAATCCATATTCATCCAAAAATCTTATTGCACTCAATATTTTCTCATCGGAAATAAAAGAAACCTTAGAAGCAGATTTTTGAATAGCATCCTGTACTATTTGAGCAGTATTTGTTTTCTCAGCAATCATAAGCAGTTATTCTACCTCCTCAAACTGTTTTTTAATTTCATCATATCCCTTCTCTTCCAATTCCAATGCCAATTCCTTCGTGCCTGATTTAACAATCCTGCCTTTGTACAAAATATGAACAAAATCGGGAACAATATAATCGAGCAGACGTTGATAGTGAGTAATTACAATAAATGCATTGTCTTTGCTTTTCAATTTATTTACACCGTTTGCAACAACTTTTAATGCGTCAATATCCAAACCACTATCTGTTTCATCGAGTATTGCCAATTTTGGTTCCAGCATGGCCATTTGAAAAATCTCATTTCGCTTCTTCTCCCCACCACTGAAACCTTCATTAACACTTCTATTCGTAAGCTTCGTATCAAGTTCAACCAAACTTTGCTTTTCTTTAATCATTTTTAGAAATTCCTTTGGCTCAATATTTTCTTGCCCGTGATAAGCACGAATTTCATTAACAGCAGTTTTTAAAAAATTGATGTTACTAACACCCGGTATTTCTACGGGATATTGAAATGCTAAAAACAAACCTTCACGTGCACGATCTTCCGGCGACATTTCCAATAAATCCTTTCCATTGAAAATAACTTCACCTTCTGTTACATCATAATCTTCTCTACCCGCCAAAACACTTGATAAAGTTGATTTGCCGGAACCGTTTGGCCCCATGATTGCATGAACCTCTCCGGGCTTCACTTCTAAATTAATACCTTTCAGTATTTCCTTTCCCTCTACTGAGGCATGTAAATTTTTAATTGTAATCATAACTTATCCTACTGATCCTTCTAAACTAATTGCTAATAATTTTTGTGCTTCAACTGCAAATTCCATCGGTAATTTATTTAATACTTCTTTGCAATAACCATTTACGATTAAGGCAATGGCTTTTTCAGTTTCAATTCCGCGCTGATTGCAGTAAAACAATTGGTCTTCTCCAATTTTACTTGTTGTTGCTTCATGTTCTACTACAGCACTTTGGTCTTTGATTTCTATGTAAGGAAATGTGTGCGCTCCACATTTATCTCCCATTAACAAACTATCACACTGAGAAA
Organism: Bacteroidia bacterium; assembly: GCA_050186555.1. GTDB lineage: Bacteria > Bacteroidota > Bacteroidia > B-17B0 > Aurantibacillaceae > Aurantibacillus. The sequence continues at coordinate 904 of JBFWYJ010000451.1, read as the reverse complement.
AATTTCGCGCATTCTTTGCACCTTTTCTAACTTGAACTAAACCGCGATAACTGTTTTCACTAAAGCCCGCTGAAATACCTTTAGAAATAATTGTGCTTCTGGTGTTGTTACCAATATGAATCATTTTGGTGCCGGTATCTGCAACTTGATGATTATTTGTAACAGCTACAGAATAAAACTCACCAACAGAATTATTTCCTTTCAAGATAACAGATGGATATTTCCATGTGATAGCAGAACCTGTTTCAACCTGAGTCCAGGAAATTTTAGAATTATCTTCCAGACAAATTCCTCTCTTAGTAACAAAATTGTAAATACCACCTTTACCGTCTTTATCACCGGGATACCAATTTTGAACCGTACTATATTTTACCCCAGCATCTTTATGTGCAATAATTTCAACAACTGCCGCGTGCAACTGATTTTCATCCCTTTGTGGCGCAGTACATCCTTCCAAATAACTTACATAACTCGCTTCATCAGCTACAATTAATGTGCGTTCAAATTGTCCTGTACCACTCGAGTTAATTCTGAAATATGTTGACAGCTCCATTGGACATCTTACACCTTTTGGAATGTAGCAAAATGAACCATCACTAAAAACTGCCGTATTAAGTGCTGCGAAATAATTGTCTGTAAACGGCACAACCATTCCCATATATTTCTTAACCAATTCGGGGTGTTCCTGCACGGCTTCACTGAAGCTGCAAAATATAACACCCTTCTCTGATAACGTTTCTCTAAAAGTTGTTTTTACAGAAACACTATCAAAAACAGCATCCACCGCGATATTAGATTTAACACCTGTTAAACGTTTTTGCTCTTCTAATGAAATACCTAACTTCTCAAATGTTTTTAATAACTCAGGGTCAACTTCATCCAAACTGCTTAATTCGGGTTTTTT
>JBFWYJ010000450.1:0-2534 GCA_050186555.1 Bacteroidia bacterium | reverse complement strand
CTCAAATCAGCTAATGCTAAGTGGGATGGCAAATACGAATTCGGCAAACTTGTTAATGATAAAATAGACTGTGTTTTTCCGGGTGACATTATTCAATTCAAGGGAATAAAGCTTAAATACAAAAAAGGGAATTATGTTTATACAGAAGACATGACGCATCATACTGCGATAATTTACCAGGTAATTGAAAAAGGGAAATATATTATCGCTGACCAAAATACGCGACACAGCGGAAAAAAAGTTGGCACACATGAATTTAATGTAGAGGATATTTTAAAGGGAACGTTTAAAATATATAGGCCGGAAAAATAGCTTGATACATAAACTTGACATACAATTATTTCTATTTCAGTCAAAGAATTTTTTAATTATTGATGTACGCACCCCTAATGAATTTGCTAAAGGACACATCTCCGGAGCAATTAATTTGCCTTTGTTTTCAGATGAAGAAAGAGCCATTGTTGGAACACTCTATAAACAAAAAGGAAGACAAGAAGCTATTTTAAAAGGTCTGGAAATTGTTGGGCCAAAACTTTCCAGGTTTATTTTAGATATCAAATCATATACGTCTGATAAAAAAATATTTCTGTATTGCTGGAGAGGAGGAATGAGAAGTAGCAGCATGGCCTGGTTATTTGACTTGTATGGATTTGAGCCTCATTTATTAGTTAAAGGATATAAAAGCTATCGTAATTGGGTTCTCGAAACATTGAAGACTAAATTAAACCTATTAATTCTTGGTGGAAGAACCGGCTCTTCTAAATCATATGTGCTTAGAGAAATTCAAAATTTAGGCGAGCAGGTTTTGGACTTGGAAAAATTAGCAAATCATAAAGGTTCCGCATTTGGACATTTAGGAGAAAATATTCAGCCCAGTCAAGAAGCATTCGAAAATTTACTAGCCACGGCAATTAATTCTCTTAATAAAGAAAAAATAACCTTAGTTGAGGATGAAAGTCGTTTAATTGGTAATAAAATAATTCCGGAAACAATTTGGGAAACAATGCGTTCGTCAAAAGTTCTTTATATTGATTTACCCTTTGAAGAGCGCGTAAAACACTTGCTAAAAGACTATGGTAAATTTGACTCCAATCTATTAAGAGCCTCTATTCTCAAAATCAGCAAAAGAATGGGGCCTGAACAAACAAAAAATTGTCTATCCGCTTTGGAAGAAAATGATTTGAAAACTGTTTGTGAAATTTGCTTAGAGTATTATGACAAATCGTATGATTTTGGTCTCTCCAAAAGAGAAAACACATCAATAGAGAAAGTCTTCTTTGATACACTTGACGTTAAACTTATAGCTGAAAAGCTTGTGCAAAAAATTAAATATGTCTGAAATTAAACTAACAGAATATAGTAGCGGATCTGGGTGCGGTTGCAAAATAGCGCCACAAGTTCTGGAAGAAATTTTATCCGGCTCTCAAAATCAATTTTTCGACAAAAAATTATTGGTTGGTTATAATACCAAGGACGATGCTGCTGTTTACGATTTAGATGAATCAAATGCCTTAATTAGCACCGTTGATTTTTTCACGCCAATTGTTGATGAACCATTTGATTTCGGACAAATTGCTGCTGCAAACGCTATTAGTGATGTTTATGCTATGGGCGGAAAACCATTGTTGGCTACAGCAATATTAGGTTGGCCAACAACAAAATTAAGTCCAAGTGTTGCTAAAGAAGTTATTGAGGGGGCCAGAGAAATATGTTCACACTCGATGATTACAATTGCCGGCGGACACAGCATCGAATCGCCGGAGCCATTCTTTGGTTTAAGCGTTAATGGTATTGTAAAAAAGAATTGTCTAAAAACAAATAGTGGTTCACAAGAAGGTGATTTTCTGTTTCTAACCAAACCATTAGGTTCAGGCATTATGTCAACTGCATTAAAAAGAGGGCAGTTAACACTTGAACATAAAAACAATCTGTTTGATGTTTTAAAATCTATTAACTCAATCGGTGAAAAAATTGGTGCGCTTGATTATGTTAATGCTATGACAGACATTACAGGTTTTGGTTTATTAGGGCATTTAATTGAAATGTGTGAAAGTGCTAATCTCAGTGCCGAAATAACTTATAGTAGCATAAAATTAATTGATGGGCTTCAGGAATATATTTCCAAAGGAATAACTCCGGACAATTTATTTAGAAACTGGAACAGCTACCAAAATAAAGTTCATAATATTGGTCACGAATCCTTCCTCTCCTTATCTGACCCACAAACCAATGGCGGCTTACTCATTGCAGTTAACAAAAACAAGAAAACAGATTTTGAAATTTTTCTTGGTGAAAATCAACTAAGTGCCTATGCTGTGCCAATTGGTAAATTAATTCCATTTAAGGATAAATCGGTGAGTATCAATCCATAACTTAAATCAATTTAGGTTAATTATCCTTTATATTATAAATCCAATTATTATCTTTATATCGTGCGCAAGTACTTTATATTGTTGTTTTTTTGTGCTTTTATAAGCCTAATCGGACAGAATTCTAAGTCTGATTCGTTGAATAGTATTATAATGGGCAAGGGT
>JBFWYJ010000449.1:0-2537 GCA_050186555.1 Bacteroidia bacterium | reverse complement strand
CTCGATGGGTAACTGAATTCTTTAGAAGATGAAATTTCAATTGTAGGAACATCACCTAAACTGAGAGAATCAGTAAGCATAATTTGTGTTTTAATTTACAGCCACATCTGAAATTTCAGAACACTTTCAGTTAAACCTATGAGTCGCTCCACTTTTTCCTTTTCAGAGAGCAGATTATTGTATGCAACTGTTGCTCTTGAAAGATCAATTTTCTCAACAAAACCATTTGTGTTTAATAATTTGGTGTCTTCAACTAATTTTTTCAAACGATCCACATTAGCTTGAAGCAATTTCAATCTTTCCTTACTCACCAAAGCAGTATAGTAGGCTTTAGTAATTGTAGCTTTTGTTTCAATTTGTGAGCGCTGATAATTTTTTTCAGATAATTCAAGGAATGACTTTGAGGATTGCAAGGCAACAATGTAATCACTGTTAAAAATGATCTGGCTGCCCTGTATGGAGCCTGTAGCGTTATATTTTACGCCAAATTGTACAGGGATGTATGTTCCGGGAGGCGCGCCAAAAAATTCTCCTGGCAACAATTGTGTTGGTATCTTCTCATAATCTTTAACATCAAAAGAAGATGAAATTTGAGGAAGCCCCATGCCGGTGATTTCTTTTTTCTTATATCTCGACGCATCAATATCTAAGGCTGCATTAAGATTCGAAACATTATGTGTAATGCCATAGTCAATCGCCTCTTTCAAAGAAAAATTCTTTATGCCTTCACTCTTATTTTGCGCAACAGCATGGAGGGTCAATAGAACACCTGTTGCAAATATGGAAATTCTGTTCATATTATTATTCATCTTCTGTTATTTGTCTATACTTGTTTATCAATTTATGCCCCTTTAAAGTAGCTATGCCATGCAAAAAATGATCTAGCATGGCAACTTGAATTTCTCCAATCTTATACTCTTCAGGAAAGAATAGCATTGGGTTTAATGCCATTTCTGTTTGTTCAATTCGCATTTTCGTTAAAATCACCTTATTTATGCCAGGCCGATATAGTCCCTCTTTTATCCCCCGTTCAAGATTCATTACAATCTTTTGAAATAAAAAATTCTCCTTGAATTCCTTAAATATTTTCCATATTTCGAGATGATATTTTTGCAAATCATAAAAAACATGAGGATTAATTTTGGAAAACATTTCGGCCAAATGTTCCATCAACATTATTATTTCCTGAATAGAATTGTTTGATTGATCAGAAATGCTTTCAAACTGTTGTTTATTCTGCTCAAGATTATTAATAAGAAGAGTTCTTATTAAATCTTCCTTATTATTAAAACTATGATAAACTGTTTTTTTCGACATTCCAATGTGTCGAGCAATATCATCCATAGTAACCCTTTTTACTCCGTATTTAAAAAAGAGGTCCTTGGCTCCAATTAAAATTTTATGTTGATGATCTGCTGTCATTATTGAAGTCGCAAAACTAAGAAAACTTTTTTATATTCCATAGTTTCCAATAAAATTATTTTCTTAAAAATATATTTAATGTATTGATATTCAATATTATAAATTAAGTTCCATTAAAATTGTTTAAACAACAAATGTCTAAACTTTGGTAGAAACGTGCTTGTTTTTTAGATTAGAGTACACGATCAGTTGAAAAAAGCATTCTTCATATTATGTGCTACCTTTTTTATTTTACCTGCCGTAATCCCTTGTGAGGACAAGGATAACTGCAATGAAATAAAACACGAACAAACATTTACAACAAAATTAATTACTCACATACTAAGTATTAAATTTAATTGAATTAACGAGGTTTAATTTTGGTATCTTAGCGTTCGAATTTTTTTAGCATGAACAAGGAAGAGTTAGAATTTTACAGGTTCGTAAACGACAGGCAAAAAGTTTTAGTAAATCTTTACTATACCAATAACTGGTTGCATCACCGATATAATTATGTGCTAAAAGCATACAATTTAACCGCTCAACAATTTAACGTAGTTAAAATCTTGAATGAGGTTTATCCAAAATCAATCACAGTATCTACGATTAAAAAACAAATGCTTGATAAAAGTTCAGATGTAACACGGCTAATTGATAGACTATTAGAAAAAAACCTACTTGTTCGAAGACCGGATACGAAGAATCGAAGAAAGATAAATATCAAGTTAAATATTATTGGACATAGCTTAGTAATGGAAAAGGATCTGCGAAATTTTGAAAATTTAGTCGAGAATTTATCTGATAAAGAAATTAAACAGCTTAATTTGCTTTTAAATAAAATAAGAAAACATTGAAATAATTCAATACTTATTTTTCATTCTCAGGAATGTCCAAGATTACTTGAAATAGCTAATAAGAAAATGAGAACGATTTGTTTTACGGAAGAGTGAAAGAAATAAAACGATTATAAATTTTTCAATTTGTTATAGTAGTGGTTCAAGTTATACTTCGCATCATCATACTCAGGATATAACTCAACCGCTTTTTGAAGTTTCAAAACAGCATTTGCCGTTAATCCCATCTTCCCAAGGTAGGTTCCGAAATTATACCAAAGCCTCGGATCAGTTGGGGATAAT
>JBFWYJ010000448.1:0-2541 GCA_050186555.1 Bacteroidia bacterium | reverse complement strand
TTAATTATTTTATAAAGAGAGGGAGCTCCTCCCTCTCTTCTTGATTTAACGAATTGCTTTCGCCATAACACTGGCTAAAGCAAATAAAGATACTACTAACGCAATACCGTTTATTAATTTAGCTGTGTCGCCATAAACAGTTACACAGTTTTTATTCGCACAAACTGTTGCTTTTTCGCTATTATATTTTTTAATATTGTTCATATTACAAATTTTGGTTAAACAATTCCCTCACTCTCACCCCGGAGGGTCCAGGTTTTAAATAACCAATTGGAGGCAATCCCCCCAATTGGTTATCATTATCTTCCTGAGTATTTAAGCTCTATACTTAAGCACCCAGGTGGTCGCATGACCGGTAACTGCACAAGGAGGAAATTTATTTCCCTTGGCTAACGGAATTGTCTGGCTAGAGTGTGACTGACAATAATACACACCACTTACCTGACAAATTGAACCAGTTGATCCCATTTGTTTACGGAATTAATTGAACACAAAATTTAATACTGAGGCTTGTGATCAACTGCCCAAGGAATAATTTTTGGTGGAAAAAGAAATTTTTCACACCTTGCGGTCGAAAGAATTTTAGGCTCTCAAATCTAAACCTTTCAACCGACCGAAGCCTTACTCCGTAAGCTTCGGTTTTTTAATCACTTTAAAAAACATTCAACTTTTCATATTTTAAGATAATTTTCTAATGAGTTTTTCAATTTCATCCTTCGGTAGACTATCGTTTACCAATTTTAATTTCGCCAGCAATTCGACTCCTTTTACTGGACTGACAATATTTGTTTCAACTAGCATCTTTACTACCCAAATACTACCACTTACTTCCAACCCTTGATCTTCTGCTTCACTTCTTAAATTCTTATCCCCAGTAACCAATCTACACTTTAATTGCAACGCTTTCCACAAAACGGATTTATCTGTGATTCTTCGAAGATTACGTTTTGTTTTTAATTGTACCACTTCATCAATTTCATTAGATGTCAATTTATATACCGTGAGTTGCTTCGAACGAATAAAATTTTGAATTTGCGCTGCTTGGTCTACTCGTTCAATTTCATTAACAACAAAATCTGTTGTGCATATTTCATAGTCAAGCCCAAAAAAATCGGGCAGCACTTCAATACTCATCATATCAAAAAAAACATTCGTATCGGTTACAATTAACTTCATACCAACTGATATAACTGTTTACGAAATTCACCTACAGTTTTTCCAGAAAAGAATGCAGCATCATTTATAGAAATTGCTTCTTTTGCTAGTCCCAAATAAATTAATCTTTCAAAACGAACAGGTTTTTCCCTACTTAAAAATTTTCCTGGTTCGTTTAAATGCAATTTTCTTTCTCTATAACCTATATTAAAACGCCTGAACACATAATCATTAATTATCTTCAACTGCTTTGCACGATTAAAAACTGCAGGAAATGAAATTCCCCATCGCTCTTTTATAAGCACCAATTCATTTTGATAGAAATGAAAGCGATCCTTATGCAGTTCTCTTCGCGCCATATCCTCAGGATAAAGGACCGCACAGGCAAAAGCATGACAAAGATTTTCTTCCTCCCGTTCTGAAAGTTTATTAGAGAAGTTTAATGCATGATGAGCTAATTCGTGAAGTGCAGTAAATCTTTTACGAACAACATCTTCATTACCACTTTTATTTTGTTTTAAAACAATAGCTTTTTTCCCATCAATGTCTGCTTTCATTCCATCAAAGCCATCGGGAGCATCAATTTCAATTACCTTATACCCCTTATCTTCTAACATTTCAACAACATCAGGAATAGGATCATATCCTAATTTCCATCTTTTTCTTAATTCTTTTGCAGCGTCCTCTGCATCATAAGCATTTTGAATTAGGTTTTCGTAAGTGAAATATTCCGACTTTTCTTCAAAGTTCAAAACCGACTCAAGTTCTAAATAGCGTTCAAATGCTTCTTTTGCTTTTTCTTCTACCGACCCCTGCTCTGATTTGGAAATTTTTGAAACATATTTGCGATAACTGATATTAGTTAAATTAATTTTAATACCGGGACTTGAAAAGAAATAATCTACAGGGACGTTTAGTACGTTTGATAATGCAATAAGCAGTTCACTATCGGGCTTCATCTTTCCCTGCTCATATTTACTAAGAGACTGCTTGGTAACTACATTCTTCAACCTATCGGCTAATTCTTGTAGCGACATTCCAGCCATTCTTCGAGCTGAAATTAGTCTGTTTCCAAATATATTATCCATATAGCGAATTTTATAAATATTTCTTAGGTTGACAAATATACAATATTTTTACGAAATGTCAACCATTAAGGTTACCACAAAGTTTTAACAATATTTAGCCCTTTTTCGACCAAAAACATCCCCTATTTTCGTCATACTTTTTGTTCCGTCCCACTTTTAGCCCATTGCCGTGCTCGTTCCTGTGCGCGGCAAAAAGCTAAAGCTTACACACAAACAAAAAGGTATGCCAAAAGCAAACACACAAAACATCACGGGCCGACCGCTTCGCAAAAAACTAATTATAAAATACTGCTCGCGG
>JBFWYJ010000447.1:0-2547 GCA_050186555.1 Bacteroidia bacterium | reverse complement strand
ATTTTTTTTCTTTCTCTCAGGATAAAATTTTTCCTTTCCTGTATCAGAATCAATTTCTGTTTCAGGCTCTAATGTATACTCAAATTCTTTCCATGGATCATATTCCTCCTCTTCTTCCCCTGCTAAACTATCAGTAGGTTCATCTTCAACATTCTTGCCTTTTTTACCTTTAACTGTTTTAGTTGTTTTACTTTTTACAGTTGATTTGCCTTTTGTTTGAGCCTCACCTAAAAATGAACCTAAAACAAAAACGATTAAAATCAAATATCTTACCATAATTAAGTAGTTAATTTATACAAACTTAGCTAATATAAGCTAAAGATAAAAATTATTGAGCATTCCAGCCGCCATCAATCGGTAAAGATATTCCTGTAAGGGTTGTTGAGTTATCTTGAGCAAGCAGTAGAGCCGCCTGCCCAAGTAATTCAACAGGAATAAACTCTTTAACCGCTTGTTTATGCAGCATAACCTTATTAACCACCTCTGATTCACTAATACCGTGAGTTTTAGCCTGGTCTGCAATTTGCTTTTCAACCAAAGGAGTTTTAACATATCCAGGACAAATAGCATTACATGTAATGTTATAAGGCGCTCCTTCGAGAGCAGTTGTTTTAGTTAAACCAATTATTCCATGTTTACTGGAAATATAAGCACTTTTAAATTCAGATGCCACCAATCCGTGCGCAGAAGCAATATTGATGATTCTTCCAAACTTATTCTCCTTCATCTTTTTCCAAACAGTTTTTGTTAAGTAAAACGCTGCAGAAAGATTGATGTCGATTATTGCATTCCATTTCTCATCAGGAAAATCTTCTATTGAAGAAACAAACTGTATTCCTGCATTATTAACCAAAACATCAATAGTACCAAACTTTTGTATGGCCTCTTCCGCCATGAATTTTAGCTCATCGTGGTTTCTAAGATTGGCGTTGTTGAAAATAACTTTAATCCCATATTCTTTTGCGATTTGATTTGCAATGTCATTTCCGTTTTCTTCTAAGCCATGAAAAACAATATTGTACATTTTTGTTTTAGCAAATTCGATTGCAATGCCTAAGCCAATGCCGCTTGTGCTCCCTGTAATTAAAACTGTTTTCATAATAGATAAACCTTAATATGCCCTAACATTTTTGCCTTCCATGTAGTTTACAAAAGAACGGTTACTTACCCGCACACCGCCCGGAGTTGGAAATTTACCCGTAAAGTACCAATCTCCTAAATGATTTGGACAAGCATTATGCAAACCTTCAATACTTTGATAAATAATTTCCAGTTCTGCGTTTAAATTAGAAGGCCTTATTAACTCAGCGATTTTCTTTGATATTTCTTCTGTGGTAAAAGCCTTGTATAGCTTATCAACTACATTAACTTGTTCTTCTTTTGGTTTCTCCAATTCTGCCTTCGCTTCCTGATATACTTGGTCAATTAAATCTTCCATGTTTCTATCCTTTAGTAGCGCCATGCAAGCATCAAAAGCCACAAACTTTCCTAAAACAGCCATATCAATTCCATAACAATCCGGATATCTGATTTGGGGTGCAGAACTTACAACAATTATTTTTTTTGGTTTTAATCTGTCAAGAATTGATAATATACTTTTCTTTAAAGTTGTACCTCTTACTATACTATCATCTAATACAACTAAAGTGTCTTTACCTGATACGATAGTGCCATATGAAATATCATATCCCAAATTCACCAAACTATCCCTTGATTCATCAGCTGTAATAAAAGTTCTTTGTTTAGCATCCTTCAAGATAACTTTGTTGACTCTAGGATGAAATGACAAAACCGATTTTAATTCATCTTCACTTAGATTTTTTTTAGATTGTAGTGTTTTTAATTTTTCTTTATCTGCAAACTCATTTAAACCTTCAACTAAACCGTGAAATGCAATTTCCGCTGTATTCGGAATATAACTAAAAACAGTGTTTTTTAAATCATAGTTGATCGCTCTTAAAACCGCATCCGTTAAATTTTTACCCAAGGCCTTTCTTTCAGAATAAATTTCTGCATCGTTGCCTCTGCTGAAGTAAATTCTTTCAAATGAACATGCTTTGCGTTCGCCGGGTTCAACTATCAATTCTTCCCTATAGGTTCCGTCTTTCTTAATAATTGCTGCATGTCCTTCCGGCAACTCCTTCACACTTTCGTAAGGCACATTGAAAACTGTTTGAATTACAGGTCTCTCACTTGCAATCACTATAACTTCTTCGTCCTTGTATACATAGCAAGGACGGATGCCATTTGGATCTCTTATCACAAATGCATCTCCATGGCCAATCATTCCGCACATTACATAACCGCCATCCCAACGTTTTCCACTTTCCTTTAAGATTGCACCTAAGTCCAAATCTCTATGTATTAATTGACTAATAATACGGTTATCCTCTGTAGTTTCTTTATGTTCTCTGAAAAGTCTGTCATTTTCTCTATCTAAAAAATGACCGATTTTTTCCATCACTGTAACGGTGTCGGCTTTTTCTCGTGGATGTTGACAAAGTTCAACCAAATGGTCGAATAATTCATCAACATTGGTTATTTTGA
>JBFWYJ010000446.1:0-2569 GCA_050186555.1 Bacteroidia bacterium | reverse complement strand
ATTTCAAAATTTACATTCATGATATTTGGTTTTAATTATTTATTACTTAAGCTACTTTGTACATGGATTCATTGTCTATATCTACAGTTAGATTCTGACGAATTTTCTCCCCGGATTCTATTATCATAATCCCGCAAATGCCAAGGGTGTTTTTAGGGTGGCTCACTGGATAATTACTGCATAGAATGCCATATTTATAATGTTTTCTCTGGGAAAAGACACTGGCAAAATCACTTTCCAGATTGGCATTAACCCAGTTAGAATAGAGCCTATTAATACCTTTTGCATCCGTTTCATACGAAGAAGCCAAACGAACGGTTACCTCTTTAGAGCAATTCTTAATTCGGAAATTGGCTCCTCCAGAACTCCTTTCAAATTTCTGCCAATTAAAGGTTTCAAGGATTTTCTCCATGTTCTTAATTCCGATTTTATGCCATAATAGTTTAATGGTTTCCGGATTTTGGAGCTGGATATGGTCGTATACTTCGATATTTTCTATCTTGATTTTTTCACCCTGCTTGGTCTTACTTCCAAGAACACACTGGGTGGTTAATTCAAATACCTTCTGTGTGAAAATACCTTTTCTCCAGCTCTCATCGTAAAACACTTGGGTGTTCTGCTCAAAGGCGGCATACTTTTTTAGCAAGGAAGCTGAGGCAAGTAGTTTAAATGAGCGATTATTATGGTAACCACAAAAGCGACCTGGTAAACCTTGTGCAACATTCGCTAATTGACTCTCACGGGTTTCTATTCCAAAACGGAAATAATCCTTTAACATTTTAAAATCCTTTCCCGCTCCAAGGGCTTGTACAATGATGAGAAATACTCTTTTCTTTTGTTTGATTACCATATTCTGAGCTTGCTCAATTCCCTGGCTGATAGTATAGTCACAATCCTTAGTTGAGCCTATGAAAATGCACTCAAGTACACCTTTGTAAATTGTAGAAATCATGGTACGTAATAACACGGCTTGATTAGTTGTTCTAACACGGACAATACCAATTCCAGATTCAAATGATACCAGATGAGCGGTATACCTCTCAATTATTTCGTGAAGTTTAATGTCGTTCTTACCTGACCCAAACTTTTCAAATACATTGAAGTACTCCGGTAATTCTTCAATAAGACCATTGTTTAACATTTCAGTTATTCCGAAATAATTTGCCGGTCTGTCCCCCTCTATGATGTTAATTGGATAGCCTTTATCGCGAGCATCCAAAATATCGAACGGCGTAGCACTAACAGACAAAAGTGGAATTAATGGCAATCTCATTCTTAATTGATGAAAGAAGCCTTCATCGAAAGTACTTGAATCACCTGAACCATATTGATCCTCATCTCGAACCACTACTTTAATGTTCGAGTTAAGGACTTCTTTGTACGGATTCGGTTTTTTAAAGAAGTCATCTATCTTGTAAACCAATATGTTACTTGGTATAGGACTTTTGTTTACATAGTCAAAAGCATCGAGTTCGAGATTTAACTTATTCTGATAAAAAAGGGTTTTGTTCCTCATGCTCGTTACAAATGCAGCATGCTCACAGTCATTAAGGAAGTTAATGTCCCTAAGCACATAATTACATAGAAAGTAAATAGTTCCCGACTTGCCGCTTTGCATTGGAGCTAACATACCTAGATTAATGTTTCCTTTTTGCAATTCGTATGCAATCTTGAGGGCATTAATTATTTGGTTTATGAATATTGAAGGTCGAGGGTCATTAAGTATGCCTTCAATGTTTTGCTTAAGCCATGAACTTGCTTGTGTAATGCTTAAAAGTGTGGCTAGTGAATTAGCTGCCATTTGAGGTGTTGCAGACTCGGCTACTTTATTTTGGTTGCTGTTTCCTACTGTTTTGTTGTTTGTTCTCATAAGCTATTTTATTACTTGATTGTTTAATATATAGCACAAAGATATTCATAAAATGCTTATAAAGCATAATATGAAGTTAATAAAGGTTAATATTATGCGTAAATAGCTAATTTTGAGAATAATAAAATTATGCGTATTTTGCACAAAATTTAGTTTTAAAAGCTAATTAATGAAAAAAAAGGCTGAAAATAGAATCAAAGTTGTTCTTGCAGAGAATAAAAAAACAAATAATTGGTTAGCTGAAGTCTTAGGGAAAAATCGTACAACTGTAAGTAAGTGGTGTAGAAATGCGATGCAACCAACATTGGAAACTTTATTTGAAATTGCAGAGGTGCTTCAATGTGATGTTAGGGAACTTTTGGTATCCACAAAAAATAAAAAAAGTAATCCCTCCGAAATCCATCAAGATGCAGATCATAAAGAAAACTTGCAATAGGCTATTTTTTGCCCGGAAATTTGCCGAATTTTGGAACAAAAAAACGAACCCCCCGATTTTAGAGGGCTTTTGAGTTATCTGCGTTAATAATAAGTTTGCAAAACTTTGTGCTAAAACGTGCCAAAAATGTAAAATCGATTATTGAGGCATCAGTATTTGATGTGATGATTGACCAAAATTATCGTTTCAAACGTCTACTATTTGACTTACCGTTACGCCCAATTCCTTAGCAATTTTTCTGATGTTAAGAATGGTAAGATTGT
>JBFWYJ010000445.1:0-2572 GCA_050186555.1 Bacteroidia bacterium | reverse complement strand
GGTATTTTTTTAATAGAATATGGTGATAAAAATAATTTCTCATAACCAAATGGTATTTCTTTTTGTCCGTTTGGTTTAGATTCACAGTTACCATCTTTGGAAACTGTTTTGTTTGCCGACATGGCGAAAGAAATTGGCAAACCTGTTTCGCGAGTTATCTTCTGACGCAGTTCTGTAGCCGCCTTATAACAACCGAAAAAACGATCCATGCCTGTCATATCAATGTAGAACTCATCAATAGATGTTTTTTCATATATCGGCACACTCTCGTTAATAATATCAGTAACGTCGTGAGAATACTTGCTGTATTGCTCATGATCGCCACGCTTAATAATTGCTTCAGGACAAAGTTGACGAGCCATTTTCATGGGCATGGCAGAATGTACACCAAAAGCCCTGGCTTCATAACTGCATGAAGCCACTACTCCTCGATCGCTTGAACCACCAATCAAAACAGGCTTTCCAATGAGAGAACTATCCATCAAACGTTCCACAGATACAAAGAATGTATCTAAATCCATGTGCACCACTGTTCTGTTCATATCCAACTTTAAAAACCTGAATCTAAATTACCACGTTTTAAAGCAATATGTTGCTATAATAAATAGCAATACACCTAGACCTGTTTAAGTCTTTGAAGGAAAAAGGGTTAATTCCGCCTATAATGGTTTAAAAAATGTAAGAAAATATCAAAAAAGCAGCGAACCTACCTACATTAATACCCCATTTTTAGATTCAATAGGCGAAGGTAAATCAGTTTCGCCTAACATTTCTTTTAAATCGATTTCAATGGTTCTGCAAATGGACAGCATAGGAATATCATTACCCAAGCCTTCGAATGGATTCTCAGAATAATCTCCAACCAATTCCATCATCAAGAAAACCCAGCAAACAATCACTGAAAAAGGCATTGATAACCATGCACCCCACTCCCCCAGCTCATGAAACTCTGTAACTAATCCAAACGGTAACAGTACAATAAAAAAACCTATAAAGATAAAACTCATGCTGCCATACTGGCGAGGCAAAGGAAATTTCTTGATTCTTTCTGCTTGTCCTTGATGGGTATAAAAATCATTCAATAGTTTCTGTAACTCCATATGTCGGAAATCATCAATCAAATCTTTTTCTCTCAATTCTTTTAGTGTTTGGGATTGCTGATTAATAATTTGGGTAGCTGTGTTTTGATAAGCTAACAATTTATTTAATTCATCTTCTTTCATACAAGTAAGCAATTCCTTTTCTGTAACCTCATCTAACACCTGCCCTACTCCATACAAATTCATTATTTTTTTCGCATGGGCACTTACAAATTTATTTTGCTTAATGTGCTCCCATTCGGTTGGTACCAGTAATTGCTTACGAAGCGTGTATAACCAAGCGATGTGACGATAAACCATTTTTTTATGAATCATTTTGAGTTCCAGTTCCTTCATTGGCTCTTTCCTAAACTGATTGCCAACATAAGCCAAAGTGTTTGTTCCAAACATTCTACTGGTATTCACAATAGCTCCCCAGATTTTTCTGGCTTCCCACAAACGGTCATAAGCACTGTTGTTTTTAAACCCTACATAAAATGCGACAGCTGTACCAATCAAAGAAACAGGCAGCCAAGGCACTTTAAATGCGAATATTCCCAGATAATGCAGGTATTCGATAAAACAAGTTACCAGAACAACCCATAGACTAATCCAAACTAAATGTCCGCCACCAAATTGAAACAGGCCTTTAAGTGTAAAATTCTTTTTAATGAACATATTATTTTGCTAAATCGTTTATATCTCTATTTTCTAAGTGTTTCAGACTTGAGCCTTTAGTAGCACAGTATAACATCGCCTTACCAATCCTTGATGTACTTGTAACAGATTTTAATTTTAACATTAATGGAAAAAATGGTCGAAGAATTACGTAGAAAAAATTATACCAGCCTGTTTTCGACTTTACACCTTTTTCCGGAATAATTAATCCCGGTCTAAAAGCATACGAGTCTTTAAAGCCTCTATTTAAAATATAATTCTCTGTCTTTCCTTTTACTCTTGCCCACATTACATTTCCTTTTTCAGTACTGTCCGTTCCGGTTCCGGAAACATAAATGAAACAGGCCTTTGGGGAAACTTCATATAAAACATCTGCCAAATTCTTGCAATAATCAAAAGTTAATTTAGAGTATTCGTTTTCGTTCAAACCCATAGATGTTACACCCATGCAATAAAAACAAGCATCAAGACCAGCCAGTTGATATTTAATTTCTGAAAAAGAGTTGAAATTCTTAACCAATATTTCCTTGACTTTAGGATGAACCAATTTCAATGAAGATCTGCTTAAAATAATAATTTCAGATACATCGTTAGATTCCATGCATTCCAACAAAACGCCTTTTCCCACCATTCCGGTTGCTCCGGTTATCAAAACTTTCATATGTTAAGATTGAATGCCTAATTTGCTTAATTATTTAATTATAATTATCTTAGTTTCTTTAATTTAATGGGTAAGTTCAGGATAATATTATTGTTTTTAATCTTATCGAATTTATTGTTCAGCCAAACCGGTCCTGGAGGAATTGGCTCTATAT
>JBFWYJ010000444.1:0-2602 GCA_050186555.1 Bacteroidia bacterium | reverse complement strand
ACATCATTCGGCTCGTTTAATAACTGAAAGGCCGTCATTTTACATTTCATTAACCTGTATGATCATAGGAAGTATGATGTTTTTGGCCGGGTTTATTGGCGAGTTGATTCTTAGAAACAGCTCAATTAGAAATCACTATTTGTTAGACAAAACAATCAATTTGAAGTAATCGCTAGTAATCGCTTCAAGAATGCAAGGAAGAAATTCTCCAACACCAGAGCAAATTCAGCAATTCATCGCTTTAAAGAAAGCAAAGCGATTAAAGCAAATTGAAATTTTCAAGAGGACTTTCAGGTATAAATGGATGAATGTATTTAATATTATCTGTCTTGTAGTTTATACTGAAATGATTATTTGCACCTTTGGACCTTCACATTATGATGAAAAAATATGCTCGAAATCGAGAATAAAAGACTTTACAAAAAATGGTGATAATGCAAGAGTAATAAATAGGATGACGGTTTGGGATGAAAACGGAAAGGAGTATATGTTTTTTGTTAATGAAATGATACAGCCCCCTGTTGCAAATTCAAAGTTTTACGTCGGTAAAGATTTTTTGATGAACAAGGAGTTGAATGTTATGATTGAGACTTCATCAAGTAAATTTAGATTGTGGTATGCTTTGCCATTTTTATTTTTGGGTGTAATGGTAAGTATTGTAACATTTTTTATCTACCTGTTGAATATGAATTTGTTTAGCTATTCTCTAACTGCTATCACCCTGCTCAACGCCTTAAATTTGGCTTATTTCTTGTTTTTTTAACTTGTTTTATTCTCGCTTTAATAGAAGGATTAGAATCGCCTTGTAATGCGATTTCATTTAGAATCAAATCCAGTTCTTGCTGCAATTCCGGATAATTAAGACTAATTGAATTTGCGACGGTAATTGAAAAAGCTCTTATCGCCAATGGTTCCGAAATATTACCAATAAAGTGAAGACATAAATCAAATAACTCCGATTGATATGCATCACGAATAGGCATAGTTTGAAAAAGCTTCAAGATGTTTCTTTTTACTGCCGGATGGTACTTGTCTTCTTTTAATGCCCTGATTAAATCAGGTATGCTTTTCTCCAACGCATTAAAGCACCTTTTGTCTAGATATCCAACAGACCAGGCAATTCTTTGAGACAGAATAAAATCTTTACCGGTTAATAGCTTTATTCCAAACTTAATTTCACGAGGATTGTTATTAAAATACTCCGCAATTTTAATAATTGTATTCTTAGAATAGTGGTATCTAAGCTGGTATTCTATATCCATTAGATGGTATAATTTCTGTTGCCAAAAATTGAGCTGCCAATCCGAATCATGTTTCCTCCGCATTCAATTGCCAGAAGATAGTCAGAACTCATTCCAATACTTTTAATAGGTAAGTTTGGATAATTATTGGCGTATGTTGTAAATTCTGTAAACTCTTTTCTTATAATAGATTCGTCTTCAGTGTTGGTTGCCATTCCCATGAATCCTTTTATTTGGATGTTTTTAAAAGTACTTAACTCAGGAGAATTTAGCACATGATCCGCTTCTTTATAACTTAATCCAAATTTTGTTTCCTCTTTTGCAATATGTAGTTGAAGCAAGCAATTGATAGTTCTATTAAATTTTTCAGCTTGTTTATTTATTTCTTTAAGCAGTTTAAGACTGTCTACACCATGAATCATGTAAACAAATGGCGCAATATATTTTACTTTATTAGATTGTAAATGACCGATAAAATGCCAGCGAATATCATTTGGTAATTTTTCTGATTTTGCTACCAACTCTTGAACATAATTTTCGCCGAAATCTCGATGTCCAAAGTCATAAGCTTCTTTTATTGCTTCACTTGGTTTGGTTTTTGAAACGGCGACCAAAGTAACACCGTTTGGTATTTTAGATAGAATAGATTTAAGATTGTCTTTAACTTGCATTAATTAATCAAATTCATATATAACTAAACCACTTCTCATCTTAGGCTCAACCCATGTAGATTTTGGCGGCATTATGTTTCCGGTATCAGCTATCCACTTTAATTGATTCATTGAAACCGGAAATAACCCAAATGCTACTGCAAATCTGCCATTGTCAACTTGTTTTTTAAGTTCAGCATTTCCTTTTATTCCGGGAACAAAACCAATACGTTTATTAATTCGAAGATCACTTATGCCCAATATTGGCGATAAGATATTTTTCGTTAGTATGGCGGCATCTAGGCTACCAACAGGGTCGTTCGGATCATATGTATTGCTTTTTGGTGTTAAAGCATACCATTTGTAGTTAATATACATTGATATTTCGTGCTTTTTCCTTGGACTAAAATACTTTCCTGAAATAGCTTCTATTGTAAAGCTTTTCTCTATCTGTTCTATGAATTCATTACTAGTGTAGTTTCCAATATCTTTTACAACGCGGTTATAATCAAAAATCTGTAACTCATCTTCCGGAAAGAATATTCCAAGATAATAATTGAATGATTCTTCACCTGTATAGTTTTTGTTTTTATTTCTTCTTGATTTTCCAAGTAGGGCAGAGGAGGCAGAACGATGATGCCCGTCGGCAATATAAATTGAAGGCATTGCTTTATAAGCTGCTTCAAGAGATTTAATTTTATTTTCTTCGCT
>JBFWYJ010000443.1:0-2621 GCA_050186555.1 Bacteroidia bacterium | reverse complement strand
GTAGCTTATAATAAAATTGAAGTGATTCCAAAAAGGAAGGGAGATCCTGCGTTTACGGGTATTCTTTATATACAAGAAAATAGTTGGCGAATAACGGGTGTTAATTTGTACTTAACTAAAGAAAATAAAATCAATTTTGTAGACACTATTCGTGTAACACAGGTATTTAAACCTGTTTCGGGCGACAGTATTTGGATGCCGGCTTCCAGTGGTATGGCTTTTACATTTAATATATTTGGGTTTAATGGAAGCGGTTATTTTAATTCGGTGCTAAGTGATTATATTATCAACCCTGAACTAGAACCCGATTTCTTCAAACGAAACATTGTCTCCATTGAGAAAGGTGCCAACGAAAAGGATAGTGCGTATTGGGCAGAAAATCGTCCTGTACCATTAACGGAAGAGGAGAAAAAGGATTATCACAAAAAGGATAGTATTGCAAAAATCGTTGAAGATCCTAAATACATTGATTCTATTGATGCCAGAAATAATCGGTTTAAACTATCTGATATTCTAAACGGTTACACTTATAGAAAACGTAATAAGAAGATTGAATGGAAAATTCCGGGAATAATGGATGCCGGTATTCAATACAATACCGTGGAAGGAATAAATGCTAGTGTAGATTTTAATTTTACCAAATCATATGAGGATTTCAGACGAATAAATTTTACCGGAAAACTTCGTTACGGATTTAGCAACCAATTACCGGGTGCTGAAATTCAATACCAATATTTATTTGATAGAAATAGATTTGAAGCATTCGGTTTTAAAGCGAGAAGTATTGTCATGCAATATAATAGTAAGGATCCTATTTCCCCATTAATCAATTCAATTTATACTTTGTTTCTTAATGATAATTACATGAAGACATTCAGAGAATCTGCTATTGGTGGATTCTACAGAACAGAACTTACTCCCGGAATAAATTTCAGAACAGAATTAAATTTCATAGAACGTCAGCCTTTAGTTAATACAACAGATTTACTATTAAGAGATGATCCTGAAAAATTGTTTACATCAAACGACCCCTTACATGTTAACACAGAAGACTCTTTGTTTACTACTAATGATGCACTAATTGCAGATGTTCAATTCAGAATAAGATTCAAACAGAAATACCATACCGTAGCAGGAACAAGATACTACGCAGAAAACAAATGGCCCAGATTGTCTGTGTTTTACCGAAAGGCTATTCGTGTAAATACCATTTCATCGGATTTTGACTTATTGGGATTAACAATTAGAGACGATATTGAATTGAAATTATTTGGACAATTCATGTACGTCATTAAAGGAGGGTATTACGCAAGATTAAAGAAAATCTATTACATGGATTATTCCCATTTTAACGGAAACCAAACAATCATTTCAACTTCAGATTATTTGAATGCCTTTAAGTTGTTGCCGTATTATGGTGTTAGTACAAAAAATTGGTATGGAGAATTTCATTCGGAGCATCATTTCAATGGTTTTTTAATCAATAAAATCCCGCTAATGAGAAAATTATTCTTGCAGGAAATTGTCGGCTTCAGCGCATTGGTAAACGATAAAGTCGATAATTACTTTGAAGTTAATGCAGGAATAAAAAACATTTTTCGAATTTTAAGAGTAGATTATGTTTGGAGTTTCAGAAATGGCAAGCCATTGAATAATGGTTTTATGATTGGGATTAATACTAACTTCTAAGGATTTCCATCCAGAACTTTAATAATATCAATAACAGCAGATTTCAATTCTTCATCTGTTATTACTAACGGCGGTGAAATTCGCAACGAATTAGAATTAAATAAAAACCAATCGGTAACAATTCCTGCTTCAATTAATTTTTTACAAACTTTAAAAGCTTGTTCTGTATTTTCAAATTCAATTGCTCCCAAGGCACCCTTAATTCGAAGTTGTTTGATTTTTGAATGTTTCAAATTCGCTTTAAAATAGCTTTCAATTTCAACGGCTCTATTAATCAGATTGTCATTGATAATAACGTCCAAAGCGGCTCGGGCGGCTTCCACACAAACAGCATTTCCTCCAAATGTATTGATATGTCCCAGAATAGGATTATTGGAAAGTGATTGCATTAATTTTATATCTGCTATAAAAGCGCCAATTGGTAGTCCACCACCCATTCCTTTTGCTGCACATAAAATATCCGGAACAATTTCATAATGTTCAAATGCAAATAACTTTCCTGTTCTTCCAAAACCGGTTTGAATTTCATCAAATACCAATAAGGCCCCTACTTCATTACATCTATTTCTAAGTTTTTTTAAAAAATCATTGGTTGGTTCAACAACTCCTGCTTCACCTTGAATCGGCTCAACAAACACTGCTGCAACACCTTTGTCAATTAAACTCAAATCAGAAGTGTTATAATCCAAATGAATTACACCGGGAATCAAGGGACGAAATGCCTGCTTAAAACTTTCATCACTCATTAAACTTAGAGAGCCTTGTGTGCTGCCGTGGTAGGCATTTCTGAATGCCACAATTTTTGATCGTCCTGTTGCCCGCTTCGCCAGTTTCATGGCACCTTCAATAGACTCACTTCCTCCGGTTGTAAAATAAACAGAGTTTAATGATTTGGGTAAGTATTTACAAATTAAGGAGGCGTATTCTACTTG
>JBFWYJ010000442.1:0-2634 GCA_050186555.1 Bacteroidia bacterium | reverse complement strand
ATTATTAAGTTCATAAAATAACTCCCTCTTTGCATGAGTGACGTAAGTATACATGTAGAGATAGCCGGAAGTATTTATCCTGTAAAGGTAAGTACCGATGAGGAAAAGGGTCTAAAAGAGGTAGTTAATATTATAAACGACAAGATTGGAGAGTTTGAAGGAAAGTACGGAATTAAAGACAAAAAAGACGTATTGGCTATGGTTACCCTGCAAATGGTAACCGAATTATACAAGGAGTTGAATTCTTCTACCGAAGAGCTTGGTCGATTAAAATCTTTACTGTCAAATGTTGACGAAATGCTAAGACAGCACCAAAGCAACATAAGAAGTATAGAAGAATAATAAGGTTAAACAATTATATGTTCACGCACAAAAATCTGTAATGGGTTTTTGTGCTTTTTTTTTAATATAAATACAAATGGAAACGTTAACAATAATAATAGGAGCGAGTGGTTTAGTGCTGGGCATTATCATTGGTTTTATTCTTGGAGGAAGTAAAATCAATGCAAGTGCCAAAAAAGAGAGAGATAATCTCTTAAAAGAAGCGGAGGTAAAAGCTGAAGCCAAAAAACAAGAAAAAATCCTTCAGGCAAAAGAAAAATTTCTTCAACTAAAATCTGAACACGATAAGAGTATCCAACAAAAGAACAATCAGATTTCGTCGGCAGAAAATAAAATAAAGCAGAAGGAAAATGAAGTTTCAAGAAAACTGGAAGAAGTAAACCGCAAAGATAAAGAAAACAATATCCTCAAAGAAAATCTGGAAACGCAAATTGAGGTTTATAAGAGTAAATTAAGCGAAGTTGAAAAGAACCACAGAAAACAAGTAGAAATGCTTGAAAAAGTAAGTGGTATGAAAGCTGAAGAAGCTAAAGCACAATTAGTAGAGTCTATTAAAGCGGAAGCTAAAACACAAGCCATGTCTTTCATTAAAGACACCATGGAGGAAGCTAAATTAAATGCAAACAAAGAGGCTAAAAGAATTGTTTTGCAAACCATTCAAAGAGTAGCAACAGAAACTGCGATAGAAAATTCAATTTCTGTCTTCCATATTGACGGCGATGAAACAAAAGGTAGAATAATTGGAAGAGAAGGAAGAAATATTAAAGCATTAGAAGCAGCAACCGGTGTAGAAATCATTGTGGATGACACGCCTGATGCAATTACTTTAAGTTGCTTTGATGCTATAAGAAGAGAAATTTGTCGCTTGTCCTTACACCAATTAGTATCAGACGGACGTATTCACCCCGCACGCATTGAAGAAGTAGTAGAGAAAACCAAGAAAATGATTGATGAAGAAATCATGGAAACAGGTAAGCGCACCTGTATCGATCTTGGCATTCATGGTTTGCATCCTGAATTAACTAGAATGGTTGGTAGAATGAAATACCGCTCTTCTTACGGTCAGAATTTATTACAACACAGCAGAGAAGTTGCCAATTTATGTGCGATTATGGCCTCCGAAATGGGCTTAAATCCGAAAATTGCCAAGAGAGCAGGTTTACTTCACGATATAGGAAAAGTGCCTGATGAGGAACCTGAATTGCCACACGCTATTCTTGGTATGAAGCTGGCTGAGAAATACAAAGAGAAAGCCGAGGTTTGTAATGCAATTGGTGCTCACCACGATGAAATTGAAATGACTACCTTATATGCTCCTATTATTCAGGTTTGTGATGCCATCAGCGGAGCAAGACCGGGAGCAAGAAGAGAAATTGCAGAACAATATTTAAAGCGTTTAAAAGACCTTGAAGCTACAGCATTGAGTTATGAAGGCGTAGATAAGACATATGCTATTCAAGCAGGTAGAGAATTACGCGTGATTGTTTCAAGTGATAAAGTTACCGATACCAGAGCCGAGCAGTTAGCCTTTGAAATTTCGCAGAAAATTCAAACGGAAATGACTTATCCGGGACAGGTAAAAGTTACAGTAATAAGAGAAACGCGCGCTACCAGTTACGCAAAGTAATTATTAATCTAAATATATCGCTTATGAAACCGAATTTGGTTCTCGTATTCGTATTCGCATTTATAGTTAAATGCCAACTGAGTTTTGCCCAAGCTCCAGACATCGCCATTGATCCCAACTTAACATTCAATGGAGAACAATCCATGGCCATCAATCCATCTAATCCTTCACACATTGTTGTAGCTTGGATGAAGTATCACTTTTTTCCTGCTCCAGCAGGAATGGTTATAGCAGTTGCTAATTCTACTAATGGTGGCTTGAATTGGAGTACGCCTGTTGAAATACCGCATTTCAGACCTCATTGGGTTTCTGCCGACCCTACTCTAGCCTTTCATTCTGACGGCACTTTATTTCTTGGCTTTATAGATTATAAAATTACAAAAGACAGCGGTGCTGTTTTTGTAACGAAATCTATTAATGGAGGTGCGTCTTGGGGAAGTATCAATAAAGCAGTTGATGTTCATGATAATCCGGATTTAATAATTGACCGTCCCTGGCTTGCCATTGATAACAGCGGCGGAACTTACGATGGCAGACTATATCTAGCAACCATGAGTATCAAGGAAGATCCTTTACCGCATCATTTGTTTTGTTGTAACTCTAATGACGGAATAACGTGGACAACACCTATTCAAGTAGATAATACAATACTCGCCGGACCAAGC
>JBFWYJ010000441.1:0-2663 GCA_050186555.1 Bacteroidia bacterium | reverse complement strand
CTTGGAGCAGTATCCAAAGGGCGGCTTGTGTAGATGGGTAAATAAGGTCGTTGGAAGTTAATAAGGTAAATGGTTTTAGAGACTCCATCTGAATCCCTACCTCTCGGATTAAAGGTTCTCCAATACCAACAACCATACTGTGGGAAATACCGCGAGCAAAAAATTTTTTCACTACTTCGGCAACATCGTTTTTATTTACGTTTCTCTTAAGTTTAAACTCCATCGAGTACGTGTGGGGTGGTCGTAAGAAAATCCCTGGTTGCAAACTTAGTGAGTTCCGTAATTGTTGATTGTCTGACATAGTAATATTCCTCTAAATACTTTGAACAGAATCTAAGCTAGATTTTCTAAAAAGATCACTATTTCGGTTGCTTCAGTGTACCATCGTTCTGTATCACTTTGTAATTGAATCTTTAATGCTGGTACAATGGCCTTGCCTCTTTCATTGACCAGCTCTTGATGGTAACCAGCATTTTCGTAAATATCTCGCAACATTATCTCATGTTTTAAGGATTTTAGTTTGTCTATAATGACCGCACAGTAAGGACAAAAACTCGCGTAGTACAATGATATCTTACCAATTTCATTTTTTTTTGCATATAACGGTAGTTTATCTATCATCTTATCAGCATAAAAAGATGGCCAATCATTTTTTTCCAAAAATAAACGTCGATCGTTTTCAAATTGAATCAAAAAATACACAATGTTACTCAGAGAAAACTGCGTATCGAGCAGGTTATTAATCTTATCTTTTAAAATTTCAGCATACCAAATTGGCCAATCCGGATCATCACCGTTTGTCTGCAAAAAGGCTTGCTCATGGGCATATCCAGCTGATTTAAAAAGATCTGTAAGAGTATTTTTAATTTTTAATACGCCTCGCATACCCTACTCCAACGGATGTAATTGCTGCAATAATGTTGGAATTAACTCTGAAACTGTCGGATGTATATGAACAGTCCTAGCAATGGTCGTGTACGGTTGTTTGGCCGACATTATGTCTAATAACGAATGAATCACCTCATCGCCATTATACCCTAATATTGTAGCGCCCAATATTAATTTTGATTCCGCAGACACAAATACTTTCATAAACCCTTTTGTTTCACCAGTCTCTCTGGCTCGTCCGACTCTTGACATAAGCATTTTAGCCGTAAGAATATCTTTTCGATTTAAACTTCTTACTTCTGCCTCGTTTAATCCAATACGAGCTAGTGGTGGATCAATAAAAAGACTGTAACAGGGTATTCGATCAGAAATTTTCCGTCTTTCTTTAGAAAACAAATTTGAAGAAACTATTTCATAATCATTCCAAGATGTATGAGTAAAGGCGCCTTTGCCATTACAATCTCCAAGTGCCCAGATATGGGAAACAGAAGTTTTACACTCATCATCCACGGTAATATAACCACGCTCATCCATTTTAACATTGGCATTTTCTAATTTTAATTTTTTTGTATTGGGCACTCTGCCCACAGCGACTAAGATATGCGAACATTCTAAGTTTAATGTATCCGTGTTGGAAAGTTGCACTTGAATGTTTTTAATGTTAGTACTTTTTTGCGATACTGATTGTACTGCGGCTCCCATTAAAAATTGAATTCCTTCTCCTTCCAATATTTTTTTTATTTCTATTGAAACATCGGAATCCTCACGAGGCAACAATCTCTCAGAACGCTCAATAACAGTCACCTTAGCGCCGAAACGAACCATCATGTGCGCAAACTCCAAACCGATGTAGCTGCCACCGAGTATAACTAAATGCTTAGGGACTTCTTCGAGATCCATAATGGATTTATTATCTAAAAAATCCACATCCTTTAACCCTGAAATTGGAGGAATAAATGCCGCACCTCCCACATTTAAGAAAATCTTTTCAGCTGAAATTAATCGATCTCCTACATGGATTGTGTGAGCGTCTTTAAAAACTGCCTCTCCCTGAATAATTTGAACATTTTTTTGATTCTTTATCCAATTTTCCACACCTTGTCTTGATGCCAACATTATTTGATCTTTGCGATTTTTAATTTTTTTCATGTCAACATTAAAGGAGGAGTGGGAAAAACCAAACTCGCTGCCTCTTTTTGCCATGTAAATGGCCCGTGCACTCGCAATAAGTGTTTTAGTTGGTATGCATCCATAATTAACACACGTTCCTCCAAAATGACTTCTTTCAACCATTGCTGTTTTTAAATTGTTTTTAGATAAAACCTCACAAAGCGCGGGGCCAGCTTGACCGGCACCGACGACGATCGCATCGAATTTTTCTATGCTCATAAAACCTACCTTTATTTAATTGTAAATGCTTTCAATAATAATTTCTGATTTTAATGTTCTGTTCACGGGGCATTTTTCTGCTATTTCATATAATTTTTGCTTCTGTTCTTCTGTCAAAGCTTCACCAATTGCTGTCATCTTTTTAACGATATGATCCACTTTTGCTCCATCTTTTTCAACTTTCTTATGTGAAAGTTCTATTTGAACTTTTTCGAGAGGAAGACCTTTATTATCAGCATAGAGTTTCATTGTCATGGAACTGCACCCACCCAACGCTGCTATAAGGAATTGATAAGGTGTCATTCCCAAATCACCTCCCCCAACGCTTAATGGTTCATCAATAAAAACTTGATGATTACCAACTGATATTCTGTTTAGAAATTTGT
>JBFWYJ010000440.1:0-2676 GCA_050186555.1 Bacteroidia bacterium | reverse complement strand
ATTCTTTAGCAACGATTCTTAAAAAAGTGTAGGATGGCAAAGCTATTATCATTCCAGGAATGCCTTTTAATGTCGCACCCATCAATACAACAATGAAAATTTCTAAAGGGTGCGCCTTTACTGAATTAGAGTATATAAAAGGTTGAATTAAAAAGCCGTCTAACAAATTAATACTTAATAAAGTAAAAAATATTTTTGTGATAGTTATGCTAATGAGCGCATATTCATTGGCAACAATACATGCGCTGACTCCTAAAAATATTGCGATACACATGGTAATCGCAGAACCAATGTAAGGGACAACATTAAATAAGCCGGCCGCTACTCCAATAATCAGTGCGTTTTGAATTCCGAAAAGTGAAAGTAATGTAGTAGCAAGTGTAGCCACAATAAGCATGTCAATAAAGAGCCCACCGAAATATTTACTTAACATTACCTTTGATTTATGTAATATTTCTTTGATGTTTTCTTCGGATTCATTTGGCGTAATTGCCAAAATAGACTCTTTCAATAATCTTTCATCTTTTAGAAAAAAGAAAGTAATAAATAACACGCAAAGCGTACCACCAACAATAGTACCTAAATAAGAAAATAAGTTATTTAGTATTAAACTGAAGTTAGTAAAATTTAATACCGTTTTTAGTTGATTTGAGATAGCTAACTTAAAATCATCTAAGTTTCCAAGACTCGCAATTAAATTGTTTAATGACGGAAATTGAAGAAGCAGATTGTGAAGTACATCATAAAAATTTAATCCCGAGAGAACATCGGCCTGCTTTATGAGCGGCGGGAGAATAAGAAAAAACAAACTGGAAATGATAATTAGTAAGAATAAAATTGTTAGGAGAGAAGCAATCCAATCAGGTAAGGTATTCTTTCCAATTTTAATCGATTGTAATTTTTTTGTAATCGGATAGCCAATTAAAAAGAGAACGGCAGAAATAAGGATATAAACTACAATTTTCAGAAAAACAATTGATAAGGTAATTAGTATTATTACCGGTATTATTCGCCAAATATTTGTTGAGACTCTCATTCCAGACTGAGTAAAATTAACGAAAATATTCCATTCGCTTTTATGGCATTCCAATACAATAGATTTGTACCTTTATTGCTGTTAATGCTTTAAATTGAATAAAAGACGGTATAACAGATTGATTTTTTTAGGCTCGTTTATTGTGCTGTTTTCTTGTCAAACTAATAAAAACGGCAGCAGTAAAGCTTTAACAATGTCGCAAAAGGAGAATACACAGAACTTTGCGAATATTAAGCTTAAAGTTTATCATGAAACAGATTCTACCTCAATACTTT
The DNA here is from genome assembly GCA_050186555.1 of Bacteroidia bacterium. Taxonomy (GTDB): domain Bacteria; phylum Bacteroidota; class Bacteroidia; order B-17B0; family Aurantibacillaceae; genus Aurantibacillus. Next base: position 1,365 of record JBFWYJ010000440.1, on the reverse strand, counting down.
TTTTTGAATTTGATGCAGATAAATTCATGTATAAGAAAGCCGATTCAACAGGTTTATTTTACACAAATATTTTGGTAAATGCTAAATGCAAAGAATCATTCAATGCCGGCACAATCAAAGACAGCAGCTCTAAGACAGTGATTACTGAATTGGAGAGTATGAAAAACAGAAATAAAATCAGAACATTCATACGCTTAAAAGTTAAAGAACCATTTACAGGTATTATTGAGGGATATGTATATGATTTTAATAAAAACAGAGAATACCGCATTACTGAGCAAGTAGATAAAATTAACCAGCTAAGCAGCCAAAACTTTTTAATCAATAACGCAAAAAGCATATTGTATGAGGATTATGTGAGTAAGGGAGAAGAGTTAACCCTCCGTTCTGAGAGGAATAATGGTAAAGAACTGGAAATTAAATTTCAGAGAAGCGTCTTCCCTCCTGCATTACCACCTTTTTCTAATAAGATTGAATCTGTAAATACCTTAGTGTTTGATAGTTCGTATGTAAGACTGTTAAGCGATTCCATTAGTATTAAAACGCTTCATAAAGGATTAATACATGTTTGTGTTATTGGAGCACAGGAGGGGTTGACGAAACTAGTCTTGCACAATTCATACCCGGGTGTGATGGACGCCGAAGAAATGATAAAATGTACGAGATATATTATGAGTAAGGAAGAGTACTCCAATTGCCTGGATAGTGACGATAAGAAAAGCTGCATAGATGCTTTTTGGAAGAAATTAGCCGGAAGTAATGAGAGAGCTGTAGAAATATTAAAGAAGTATTATTCAAGAGTTACTGAGGCCAACAATCGATACACCTCATATAAGGAGGGGTGGAAAACTGATAGGGGAATGATTTACGTTATTTTTGGCGAACCTGTTAATATTTACAAAAACAATAGTGAAGAGATATGGGTGTACGGTGCTGAAACAGATATAAATAGCCTAAAATTCAATTTTGCAAAGGAAAAATGCCTTTTTTCTACCAATCATTATGTGTTAAAACGGTCTTTTTCATATAAGGAGCCATGGTATACGGCGGTTGATTTTTGGCGAATGGGAAGACTTTATTTGGAAAGATAATTGTCTTAAAAATCTTTAAAACCTGAAATTTGGTTTGGTATTTGCATAACATTCAAGTATATTTACTAAAACTTTTAACATTATGAAGAATTTTATAACCATTTTATTTATAACAAGTTCGGCATTGTTACTTGCACAAAGAAATGCTACTCCGAAAGAGGCAGCAGAAACTTTGCCTGGATATTACGTGAATATTAAAAAGGGAGATACCGTTAAAGTTCCTGTAAGGATTAATCCAATGAATGAGTATGTTGTTTGTTCATTTTTTGTTGTT
>JBFWYJ010000439.1:0-2681 GCA_050186555.1 Bacteroidia bacterium | reverse complement strand
GATAAATTTGAAGATCTGGTGGCAACCTCACTTTCCCTGAAGAAAATGCTTGATTCGCTTCAGATAGCGGGCGTAGAAGAACTTAAATCTGACTTGCAACTAAATAAGCCTGAAATAAAAATTAATATTGACAGGGAACGAGCAAATAGAGAAGGAATATCAACTGCTCAAATTGGAATGGAACTTCGTAATGCAGTTTATGGCAAGGAGGTTTCACGATTTAAAGATGCAAACGATGATTATCCAATCATGCTTCGTTATAATAAGTCACAGAGAAATAATATTGAAGAGTTGCAAAATCTTAAAATTACCTACCGTGACATGAATATGGGTGGTGCTATCCGTCAAATTCCATTATCCGCTTTTGCAAAAGTAGATTACACTAGCACTTACGGAGGAATAAAAAGAAAAAATCAAAAAAGAGTGATTACTCTTTCTTCTAATGTACTTTCCGGATTTAATGCTAATAAAGTAAATGCGGCATTGCTTTCGGTTACAAAAAACTTTAAAACTCCGCAAGGTGTAATAGTTGAATTAACAGGCGAAAAGGAGGAACAAAAAGAAGCGGCTGCATTTATGGGACGAGCTTTGATGATTTCCGTTTTTATAATTTTATTAATATTAATTATTCAGTTTAATTCATTTAGTAAAACATTAATAATTCTGTCTGAAATTATTTTAAGTGTAATTGGTGTTCTCCTTGGCTTGGCTATTTTCAATATGGATATTTCAGTTGTAATGACTGGAATTGGAATTGTTGCTTTAGCCGGAATAGTCGTCAGGAATGGTATATTACTCGTAGAATTTACCGATACTCTTGTTGAGAATGGCATGTCGGTTCGAGAGGCTGTTGTTGAAGGTGGACGCATAAGAATGACTCCCGTAATTTTAACTGCTACGGCTACAATATTGGGCATGATTCCACTTGCTGTAGGGTTTAATATTGATTTTGTTACAATGTTTACAGAATTAAACCCCAAAATTTATTTTGGGGGTGATTCTGTTGCCTTTTGGGGTCCTTTGTCATGGACAATTATTTTCGGATTAAGTTTCGCAACTTTTATCACGTTAATATTAGTTCCTGTAATGTATTTAATTGCATTTAAAACCAAAGAAAAAACAAAAAAAGTAATTTCCGGTGTTAGAAAAAAGAAGGTTACGATTGCTTCAAATTAAATTTCAATTGATGAATAATGTAACTCTCATAGACCGTTTAAATAATATTTCAAAGCTTTATCACAAAGCTGTTGCAAGTTATTTAAACGGTTTAAGTATTGATAGGTATTATATAATACTTTTTGTTATTAATGAGTCGAAAAAGAAGCTGACTCAAAAAGAGATAAGTGAAATAATCTATGTTGAGAAGTCGTCACTGGTGCAAATGATAGATTATTTAGTGAAATCCGGATATGTTAAGAGAATTTCAAATCCAAAGGATAGAAGGCAAAACTTTATTTATTTAACAGAAAAAGCTAACAAGGATATTTCCTTAATAACTAATGCATATAAGAAAGCCGATGAATTTTCTTTCAAAGACATTCCCAAAAAAGAAGTTAAAGTATTTAAGCAAAGTTTAAATGTTATGCTAGGGAATTTAATTTAATTAGGAGAATGCTTGCTTGTTCTTCAAAATATATAAAATTATGAACGTATAAGTAAAAATTAGTTAAGCAAACTTGTTCTTTTGTCAATTATTGTAAGATTTTTTTCCTTAAATAAAATATCCGATTCAGCAATGGCTTTAGTAAATTTTTGAAGGTTTTCAACGGGAAGAATTTCGAGGACTACCGAAATACATTGAGAGGCTTCATTTCTTATTTCCCCATCCCCGAACTTTGCCATTTCTAAAAAAAGTGAAAGACCAGATTCTAAAACAAGAACGTCTCCGGCCGTTATTATATCACATATTCTGTCGCGACAATCCCATATATTCTCTAATTTTTTATAGGCTAAATTTGAAAACGTTAACAAGGTAAATTTATGTACGTTGCTATTATTTGAATTTAGACATATCGCTATATCACTAAAATGATCTATGAGAAGATCAGGCTTGATTAAACTGATTTCATAAATCAAACTAATTACATCAAGTTCGATTTCCGGCTGATGCAAATTCGTTATGAGGTAATTTATTTTTTGAATATTATTTTCTTTAACAATTTCCCTTGCAATTTCTTTTGACATTGAATCCAAATCTAAATTAATATATACGAATTTAGTAAATAATCGTTAAACAATATATGTTTAAACAAATAAACTTTTATTGCATTAAAAATAAAAGGTTTTAGGCCTAAATTCTAATCTTATCTAAAAGCTCGTTTAGTTTCTTTAGGTCTGTTTCATTTAAATGCGAGAGGATATTATCCGATTTTAAATCAACTAAATCCATTTTCTTAAGAAGGCTCAACCCCTTTTTTGTTATTTTAATTTCGGTAACTCGCCTATCACTTATGCTGTTTTTTCTTTCGGCTAATTGCTTAATAATTAGCCGGTCAATTATTCTTGTTATGTCCGAATTTTTATCAAGCATTCTTTCCTTTATTGTTCCAATTGATGCTGTTTGCGGAAATTGTCCTCGAAGTATCCGTAGAATATTATATTGCTGAACCGTTAATTTATATTCAGAAAGTAAATCCTGAAACTTTGAAAAAATATAGCAGTTAGTATAATAAATATTTATA
>JBFWYJ010000438.1:0-2685 GCA_050186555.1 Bacteroidia bacterium | reverse complement strand
ATTTACGGTAGTGATTTTCAAATAAATGAAAATCGTGGATATTGGTTTATATTAATTTCAGATATCAATGGAAAAGGAATTGAATGCATTCATAATAATCAAACCATAAAGGCAATTTGTTGTATTGAACACACACCTACTAAATGTAATTTTTGGCACTTTTCAATTCGTTGGAAAATAGTAAATTTCGATCAATTTTGGCACAATATGCAAATCAATGGCAATAATTGGTGGAGAAAACTTGCTCATTCTGCAAGATCGTTCTTAAAAGGATTTGCAATTACTGAAGAACCAACTAAAATCGAAATTGATATAAATTGCTACGAAAACAGAGCAACCTAATTTAAAGACTAAAATTAACCACTGATTCAAGGGCCTCATCGGCACTCTTATTTATAAAGTTAGATTGGTATCCAATTGTTGTAAGTACAGAGGAATGTCGGTATAATTTTTGTAGCATTTGGATGGGGATTTTATCACCAGATAGATTTCCAAAAGTATGCCGGGCAATATGCATGGTTAGCTTTTTAATAATGCCAAGTTCAAATGCGAGCTTCTGTAAAGCTTCATCTATAGTCTTTGTAGCATTAGAAATTTTTTTTTGCACTTCGAACAAATCGGACTGATTTCGGACATTGTCCAAGTTGGAAAAAACGAATCCGGTTTTATTTTTCGTCTTGGACTTATAAAAAGTTAATATTATGGAGGCCTTATCTGGAATCTTTAAGGAACCAGCTTTAGCATTCTTACCCATTGTATAAGTAAGTCTACCATCTTCAATATCTTCCCATTTTAAGCGAAGCAGGTCAGAAACCCGCATTCCAGCGAAATAAAAAGATAGGAGCCATAGATTTCGAGCATGATTAAGAGGTGAATCGTGAGGCAACACAACGTCTTCAAGTTTTTTAACCTCTTCGATTATTAGACTTGTCTTTTTGGAATCAGGGAACTTGATTCGTATTTTGTCTTTGCCGAATGGGTAATATTTAATGTCTACGATATTATCTTTAATTGCTTGATTAAATATTGTGCGAAAAACAACTAAATGATTTATAATAGTCCTGTCAGTTATTTTTCTTGAACCTTTTAAATAGGCTTTAAATCTATTTAGAAGTGGAACGGTTATTTCTTGAAAGGAAATATCCTCATTATCTAGAAATTCCTTAAATCTATTTATTCTAGGCTTGTCTGCCGAGTAGCGATTATACTTACCACTCTGCTTAAGATTATGAAGATAAATTTCGGCTTGTCCAAAAAAATTGGAAGTGTTTTTCGATTTCAAGGAGCGTTGAATAGCTTTAGCCGATATATTTGTTTTCTGGGTTTCTAGTTCTAAAAACTTATTGTTTGCTTCAGTTAGTTTCTTTACCAGAAATAGGTTTATAGCCTGATGATTGGGATTAGATTTTTTTACTCGTTGTTTAGTTGAATCCCATTCCTCCGGTTTTAAGTTAACACCTAATGAAATAATTGAGATTTTCCGTTCCTTGATGATCTTTATTATCAAAGGCAATTTAGCTTCTTTGTTAGGCTTATCTTTGCGGAGTAGTATTTTTATGGATGCCATAATAAAGGTTTGAATATTTGGGTCAAACAAAGGTTAAACATTTTTTGGATTTATATGCTATTTTATGAAAGAATAATTTTTATAAATACTTATAAATCATCATTTTAATATCATATCAAACCAAATTAAACCATAATTAAAAGGACTTAAAATCCTGTGGCCAGGAATGGCCGTGCGGGTTCAAGTCCCGCCCCGGGTACAAAAATCAGAATGAGTGAGAGATCGAGAATGAGAATGAATTGAAAATAAAACAAACTCATTCTGATTTTTCACTCATTCTGTTTCTCTTTCTCATTCTCTTTCTTCCTTTATTACAGTATGTTTGATTTTCAAAAGTTAGCGGTTTACAAAAAGTCGACAACATTCCATAATTCGTTAAAGTTGATTTGTAAATCACCTGGTATTCATAAAAATATAGCTGATCAATTATTCCGGGCTTCACTAAGTATACCCTTAAACATTGCTGAAGGATCTGGGAGGATTACGTCAAAAGATCGTCGTAATTTTTTTATAATATCCCGGGCTTCAGTATTTGAATGTGTTGCCATTCTGGACAGCCTGCAATGTGAAAATCATTTTACTGACGAGCAGTATCAGGAGTTAAATCAAGAGGCAGAAGAAATTTCGAAGATACTCTATACGATGATTAAAAATTTAGAAAAGTAAAATCAGAATGAGTGAGAGATCGAGAATGAGAATGAATTGAAAATAAAACAAACTCATTCTGATTTTTCACTCATTCTGTTTCTGTTTCTCTTTCTCACTCTAACACCCTTACGAAGTGTTCGAATTTCAAAATTTGGAAGTTTATAAGAAAGCGAAAAAACTTCATGCTACTTTAAAAATAATAGCTAAAAGTTCATCCAGTAAAATCATTGCTGATCAATTGTTCAGAGCATCTCTGAGTATACCTTTAAATATTGCTGAAGGTTCCCGGTAGATTTACATCTAAAGACAGACGAAACTTCTTTATTATTGCCAGAAGTTCTCTTTTTGAATGTGTTGCCATTGTTGATTCCATTTTTGATGAACGACTTTATTCTAATGAGCAATATGATGAAATTATTAATTCAGCTGATGAAATTTCCAGAATTCTCTATACAATGATTAAAAATTTT
>JBFWYJ010000437.1:0-2685 GCA_050186555.1 Bacteroidia bacterium | reverse complement strand
ATGGGCCCTGTTGGACCTGATAAAAAGCTCAGTCTATAAAACCCATTTGAGTAAGTAGTTAATTGCCCAACGATGCCATTACAAGTAATATCAAGATATATGCCTCTCGGAAAAGTTGGCACACCGCCCATTGTGGTTCCTGTTGGAGTGTTAGTTAATACACTACCAAAATTCAATCTCGTAATAGTCTGATTACCGTCGTTGGTAACGAAACCATACCATGTACCTTGATAATTAATTAATGCCAAACCATTTGGACCTCCCAAATTTCCAATGTTTCCCAAATTAGTAGCAGTTGGGATATTACTAAGACTATTACCAAATTCGAATCTTGTGATTGTATTTCCATCTCTATTTACTGTAAATCCATACTTATTAGCACCCTCCTGTACAATTATTAATCTATGAGGATAATTTAAGTTTCCAATATTGCCCATATTGACAACTGTAGGTATGTTCGCCAAGCTGCTTCCAAAACTAAGTCGACAAATACGACTACTTGCGCCTGGTCCACCTACCACAATACCATACCAATTTGAACCTTCTTTTTCTATCACAATCCCTTCACAGTTAAATGGAAGTGTCGAGCTAAAACTACCCAGATTTGTGTAAATTGGTATATTGTTTAAACTGTTTCCATAAAAAGCTCTTGTGATTGTTCCGTTACCATTATTGGAAATAAAAGCGTAGTAATTTCCCCCGTCCTCATTTATTGACATATAAGTGGGGTATGTGAGAGCAGATCCACCAATATTCAATGATTGACCCAAAGTAACCGTTGATGAAAAGAAATTCCAATAGGAGCTGCTGACAGAGCCAGTTGATGTGTTTTGAATAGTAAATGTTTCGTTAACACAAACAGTATCTGGCATTACAAAATCAGTTTGTATAACCTGAGAAACTAATTTTAGTTGAATGAAAGCTATAGATAAGAATAAGAATCTGCGCATTGCTTTTTACTTCATCTTAGTAATGATAAACTCTGTTCGTCTATTAACTGAATGCTCCTCTTCAGAACAATTCGGTTTAACTTTGCCCTCGCAAGCGCAACCATTTAGTAATTTACTTTCACCGTAACCTTTACCAACTATCCTGTCTTTGGCAATACCTTTTTTTACGATATAAGCAGCGCTTGCTTTCGCACGTTTGTCGGATAAACTCAAATTAGATTTTGCGCTTCCTCTGCAATCTGAGTGAGATCCTAATTCAATATACATATTAGGATATTTGTTCATCACTTCAACTATCTTGTCTAATTCTGTTTCAGCGTCTTTTCTAATTTTGTACTTGCCTAAGTCAAAATAAATTGGTTTCAAATCTATCATCTTTGCTAAATCCATCCCCACCTGAACTCTACCTAACTTCATATTTAGAATTTCGTGTAAATTAATTACTCCCTGCTCTTTTATTTCTGCCGTATAATTAACTTTCTTAGTTAAGAAACCATTTCTTGATAAGGTAATCTCATAAGCAACTTTATCTCCAATTTTCCTGTCTTTCAATGATTTTTTATATTCACCAACAGTGCTTGCCGTTGTAGAATCAAAAACCTCCTTCGTAAATAAATCCCTCACAACAACTTTTACGCTATCCAAAGGTTTATTCTCTTTAGCATCTGTTATTACAGCAAAGAATGATAATTTTGGATCCTTTTCTAAACTAATTTCTTTGGTAAATTCATCTTCTTCAGATGATTTGGTAGTTACAGAATCAGAGTTATCAAAATAATCCGCTTTCGAAGCATTAATTATGTAATTATTGTCTTCTTCAATTAAATGAATATACGCACCATTTTCATCAGTAGTAAATGTTTCTTCATTAATCTTCAGGGATGCTCCACTCAACTTTTCTCCACTATCTTTGTCTTTTACTATGATTGTAACGAGTTTGCCTCTAACAACTTTTCGCAATATTTCTACGGAAAAAATATCGTCATTCATTCCTCCATTTGTGCGATTTGAACTTAAAAAACCTGATTTTAAATCTTCATTCAGATAATAACCAAAGTCATCCATCTGACTATTAATTGGCATACCCATGTTGTAAACACGATTGGCTTTCTTGTCTTTTAAAGGTGCCTCATAAATATCTAATCCACCTAATCCTTCATGACCGTCAGATGAAAAATACAAAACATTCTCTTTAGTAATAAACGGAAACATATCATGTCCCTTGGTGTTTATTTTCTCTCCCATATTAATTGGAGTTCCCCAAACGCCGTCACTCCCCATCTCAGAATAGAATATATCCATTCCTCCAAAACCGCCAGGCATGTCTGAAGCAAAATACAATGTCTTACCGTCCTCGCTTATACTTGGATGAGCGCAATTAAATTCTTTATTGTTAAACTTCAAAAGCAATGGCTGAACAATTGTACCTAATGAAATGGTGCCTTGATAAATATTTAATTTATATGTGCCGTCACTGCTTTTATTTTCTTTTTCAATTGCATTTCTGGTAAAGAAAATTGTGTTGCCGTCTTTTGTAATTGAAATAGGACCATCATTAAATTTAGAATTAATGCCTTTTAAGAACTGTTTTGGTTTTACATAATTTCCGGTTTCATCTTTATGCGTCGAGTATGAATTATAATACTGTTTTTCTGTCCAGCCATGCTTTTTGGTAATCCATGTTGATTTTGTTCTGGAAGATGTAAATACAATTTGATTACTGTATGTTAATGCA
>JBFWYJ010000436.1:0-2691 GCA_050186555.1 Bacteroidia bacterium | reverse complement strand
AACTCTTTCTCCGTATAAAAGTCCGGTTTATCTGCAGTAAGAGGTGCAAATTGAACAACTTTGGGCCCTATTAAAAAGGCAACGTTGTCTTTATAGGCTGATACAATATCATTTGGATTTGTTTCTGACGTTTTTCTGATGAGTTTGAATAATGAACTTGGTTTTTCTTCTCCATCTACAACAAACGTTCCATTGAATATTTTATGACGACAATGTTCTGAATTGGCTTGTGAGAAAGCAAATATTTCCGAGTCTGTAAGTTTACGTCCGATTTTAAGTGATAGGTTTTGCAGATATTCAATTTCTTCAGGACTAAGAGCCAGGCCCTCAGATTGATTATAAGCCTCAATATCGGAAATCTCCAAAATTGGTTCCGGTTTTATATTAATTGTAAATATTTCCTGATTAAGTTCTTGATAGATTTGAAATAACATAGGATCAAATCCCAAATTCTTTTCTGTTCTTACAAATTCTTCAATTCTTACTATGCCTTTAATCCCCATGTTTTGGGTTATTTCTACTGCATTTGTACTCCAAGGCGTAATCATAGTAGCGCGAGGGCCAACAAAAGATTCTTTAAGAATGCTTTTCTCAATTTTTGAGGAATTACCAAATAACCAATTTAACTTTTCAATATCAGAATTAGTTAATTGTGTTTCTGATTGCAATGCGTAAATTACTTTAGTTTGATTTTCGAAAAAATGAATCATTTTTTAAGCAGAATTTCTAGAACACAAAGGTAAGTGAATAGAAGAATTTAGGTTAAAGTTGGGTTTAATACTTATCCTTAGAAATCAACAAAAAATGGCGCCATTTGACGCCATTTTGTTTATCAGCGGAGACTGAGAGATTAACTACGTTGATCTCATGCCTTCCAGAGTCAAAATAAAAAAAGTGGTCTTGCAGACACATTTTTTAATTTTCCTATGCTAACGAAAGCTAGCTTTCGTCGCTCCGTAAAACTAAAAAAGTCCCTGTCGGGACCTTTTTGTTATTTATCAGCGGAGACTGAGAGATTCGAACTCTCGATACCCTTTTGGGGTATACACACTTTCCAGGCGTGCTCCTTCAACCACTCGGACAAGTCTCCTTTAAAGAGTTCTCTAAATTATTAAAAATAACTTTCATTTGTCTTCTACCTGCACCACTTTTGAAATATTTTTCTCTTTTCATGGCATTTTCTTTCGAATCTAAGCTTTCGGAATAAATTATCTTCCAAGGAGTAAAACGTGAAGTGTACGGAACTTTTTTTGAATTATGTTGGTTTAATCTTTTAGCCAAATCACTTGTATATCCAACATAAGTCTTTTTGAATGAATCGCTTAGTAATATGTAAACATAATATGTTGTCATTTCAACCACCACGCCTCAATTTATTGAGGCGATGCTTCGCCTTCGGCGAGTCGGACAAGTCTCCTCTAAAGGACGGCTAATGTAAGAAATTTGTTTCATTTAATGTTTTTTTGTAAATGATAAAAATTTCAATTAAAAGCACTCGGTATTGAAGCTAATTAACTTTTATCAACTTAAGTTGTTTTGTTTTAATTCCATCTTTTAATGTGACAAAGTATAAACCAGGGTTCAACTTTTGTGTATTAAGTGTAAAATGATTAGTGATTGAATTTGTTAAATCTGAAACAAGTTGTATTTCTTTACCTTGAATATCGTGAACGGTTATTTGTTTGACAATAAAATCAGGAGAATTAGAATGAATTTCAACTTTATCCAAACATGGTTGAGGATATAAATAAATATCTTCATTATACATTGAATTGTTAGAGATATCTGTAGTATTACATTGTGCATTTACTTCTGCTGTACTTAAATAACCTGTACGCCGGTTGTCTTTTCTAAACATTAACCATTCCGGGCAAGTTCCAACTCCTCCTTTTAGCATGAAAGCCATTCCAACACTATTTGGACTAATGGTGTACGAACCATACCCCATTGCAAAAAATACATCTAATGAGCCATCACCATCAAAATCGGAAATAATTGGTGCATTGTCTGCAGTTATATATGGAACTAGACTGGGATATGTTGGAAAAAATGACTGAGTATTAACCGTCCATAATGTTCCTGTAAAAGGCTCTATCGCATGCGCACTTCCCATATAATGAGTAGAAATTAGATCAAGTTTTCCATTACCGTTCAGATCAGATATCGCACTACCTCTAAATGATCCACCAATTGATATCGTATGCGCCCACATTATATTTCCATTAAACCCGTTTAATATTTCGATTCCACTATTGGTTCCTTCGCGATGATAAATTACATCTAAAGTGTCATCAGAATTGATATCTGCAATTGTTACTGCTCCCATACAGCCGCTTCCGGGGTTTGATACAGACCATAAAACAGATCCATCTTCAACATTAAGTGCACGAATTAATCCATTTTTTGCACCAATAACATATTCCATTTTTCCATCTTTGTCAATGTCTGCTATTGCACCTCCATGATAGGCATGAAAAATACTTGTTTCTGTCATGGTGTTTGTCCAAATCGGATTGGTAGATGTATAATCTATACAATGTATACTGTAAGTGTTAGTGGTATTATGATAATTTGCCACTATTATATCTAATACTCCATCATTATTAACATCGGTTAGAATAGGTTCGGTTTGCAAGGCAGTAGTATAAACAGGAATGCTTTTAGCAGTGCTTCCATTTTCACCATTTAACA
>JBFWYJ010000435.1:0-2708 GCA_050186555.1 Bacteroidia bacterium | reverse complement strand
TTCTATTAATATGGGCACTATTTACTGTTCTTTACTTTATGCAACATGTAGAATTATCAAATTAACCTCATTGTTTAATGCCGAACTCCAAGAGTAATTCCTGAAGTATTTTGATGTCATCTGGCTTTGTTTCATCTGTATATGATAATGTAATTATACCCATAAGGTCATTTGAAACTACTATTTTCTGAAATTGGATATACTCAATGTCTGTTTCGACTTGCATGCCGAAAACATTTGTTAATTTACATCTATACCATTGTGTTGCAGCTGTGGATCCTGTTCGAACCTGTCTTTCACCTATCATTGTTTGAATTTCTTTAGTAATCGTGTAACTACTTTCCATGTAATCAGCTAAAGTCATGTTTAGGGCTTCCAGCGGATTAGCTTCAATCTGTATTACAACAGTAGGTTTAAATTTCGAATAAGTATTGTCCTTTGAAACAAAGATTAACATACTGGGTGAAAATTTCTCCGTAAATGTTTTTGAGTAAATCATCGGCCTTGATTTGTCGTTTATTAAACTCAACAAGTCAATTTGTTCGTTTAATTTAATTGGAGCGTTCAATGGGGAGTCAGTTACAACATCAATGTGTCTTTTAGCATTTGTTTCAATGGTGCTTTGTTTATTTTCAGTCTTCGTTCTCAATTTAAAAACGGAATAAAATAAAGTTATAACGCCTATACCTGTCTCAATTATAAAAGTGGTGACCAATGTCGGTTTGTACTCTGCATCTAAACTCCCTAAGTTAAAAAACAATGCGAGAACAGTAAGGACTGTAACCAGAACGTAAATGCAAATAAAGATCCAAAAAAGTATCCACCGCATTTGTTGATTTTGATTATTTTTCATGTGTCATATAATTTTCAGTTCCAATGTCAAAATTAAAGAATTTATTTTACATAAACACAATAGCCTTGAAGCCATAATTAGAAAAACAAAAATGATGAAAGTAAAACGACAAAGCTTTATTGATTAACCCATTTATATAACTTTTAAATTAGATGCCTAAATATTATTATGTTTGTATATCAGAGAGAATCAATTTTCACCACTTCCTTTGCTAGTGGATCTTTCTGCAAGTGTTCCTTCCCAATACTTATGAAAATCGGTCATAATTTTTTTATATTCTTCCATTCTGGCTTTTATAGCTTCTTTGTTGTTTTCTATGATCTCACCGTCTTTTATAGAAAAATTGCCCAGAACATAATCATTTTCAATGTCATTTCTTAAGGCTTTAAGTTTATTTGCAATGGTTTTGTTGATTAACCAATATTTTTCAACATTCCAATAAGTCATAAACGAAGTTGCCACTGTGATAATTGCTCCTATTACAAGTGCAATATTTTTTGCAAATACCGAATAGGTTACCCCGAATATCTTCCCGTCCTGGAGATAATCGCTCATATCTAAGCCTAATACGACTGTAGATAATCCTCCTAAAAAGATAGTTAAGTATTTGTAGAATCTTACTCTGTTAAAGTAATAAAATGAGCCTGCTTCATAGCGGCTGATTTCTCTGTTTATACCGGACAGCAGGTGTTTGAAGGGGGCTGATTTAAGCTTTAACTCATCAAAGAAAATGGGCTCTGATGTTTTATAGGTGTTCAATTGCAAAATTAGGAAACATAGAAAAATAAATAAGGCAAATTCAATACCAATAAAATAAAGGGAGTATGGCCAAGTAGATATAGACCATGTATATGATGCCCCTAAACAGAATCCAAATAACATCATTCCAAAAAGACTGCAGACAATTCCGAGTTTAGAAACTTTCAACCAATTAATATTTTTTTTTATTATGGGCATAATATAATATATTTGGATTAAGCACTTAAACGAAGGGAGCTATCAGTTCAAGGGTGTTCAGTCGCTTTACAAAGAGCATAAATAATTTTTGAGTGTTCTACTAAGAATGCTATGTCAATTTAGGGAATTCCTTAAGAACTTACTGGGGTTATCATGTGCGATTGTTTTATATAAATCTTCACCTATAAAAGCTCTTAATTTTATACTTAATTCTCTGTCGGAACCTTCCTTCGAGACTACAAAATAGTCCGTGCCAAAGAGAATTTTATGTTTGATGTCTTTATAGTATCCGGTTGTAAGCAACATTTTGATCATAGGGTATACCTCAGGATTAGATATAATGTAGCTAATATCTGAATAAACATTTTCATATTTAAACATGAGCTCATTGCAAATGCTAAACCAACTATAAGGCTTTTTTTGATTGAAATTATTTGATTTATGTTCATGAAACCATGGCCCATTTAGTTTTAGAGGTGTCCATGATTTATTAGTAGTGTAGCTGCTTGGAAGCCATGGATCAGTAAGATATTTAACCCACTCATCGTCACCGCCATAATGACCAAGGCATAATTCTAGTTTTCTGAAGTCTGGCGCAGTCATACCCCAAATATCACTTAAAACTTCCTGGTTAAGTAGGCACTCATAATTAAGAGGGTGTGTAAAGTTTAGAGTAAAGTCCTTGGGTTTCCTCCCATATAATGGAATTTGGCACTTTCTGAAAGGGTGATATTTTTCATTATTAAAGGCTACACCTTTGTTTCCTCGGAAGTACACTGTGCCTCGAATACAATGAGTAAGGATTGGAATTTCTTTCTCCAATGCGTATTCATAGATTTCCTTTAATCGAATATCAAATGGGAAATAACCAAGTGCGGGATAAATTTTAATTCCACTA
>JBFWYJ010000434.1:0-2708 GCA_050186555.1 Bacteroidia bacterium | reverse complement strand
AATAAAAAAAAAGGAATCAGGGTCAAGATTCCAATTGATTTGAAATACCTAATCACATAGCTAATTTACTAAATAATCAGTTGAATAAATACAGATCAGAAAAAATCTTGAAGACATAGTTGTGTATTTCTAAATGTTTACGGAGAAGAATTTACAACCCACTTTCTTTCAATCTTTCAGCATTTTCAGCGAATTGCAACTTGTCTATCATTTCTTGAATATCTCCGTTTACAAAATCATCCAGATTATAAAGTGTCAGATTAATACGGTGATCTGTAATTCTGTTTTGCGGATAATTATAGGTTCTGATTTTAGCACTCCTGTCACCGGTACTTACCATTGTTTTTCTTCGTTTAGTAACATCTTCCATCCGTTTTTGGTATTCGATGTCATACAATTTTGAACGAAGCATTTGCATAGCTTTCTCTCTATTACCTAACTGATTTCTTTCAGTTTGGCACATAACAACCAATCCGGAAGGCTTGTGCGTTAAAATTACCTTTGATTCTACTTTATTCACATTTTGTCCGCCTGCGCCTCCACTTCGTGCAGTTTGCATTTCTACGTCTGCATCTCTTACTTCTACGTCAAATTCCTCTGCTTCAGGCAATACAACTACGGTGGCTGCACTTGTATGAACTCTGCCTTGTGTTTCTGTTGCGGGAACTCTTTGAACGCGATGAACACCGCTTTCAAATTTCATTGTGCCATAAGCGTTTTCACCTATGATTTTAAAAATAATTTCCTTGTATCCTCCCATTGTACCGGGATTGCTGTCAACTAATTCAGTTTTAAACCCCTTATCATCACAATACCTTTTGTACATCTCAAATAAATCTCCAGCAAAAATACTGGCTTCGTCACCACCTGTTCCTGCCCGTAATTCCATTACACAGTTTTTAGCATCTTCGGGGTCGTTTGGTATCAGAAGGAAACGGATTTTTTCTTCCATTTCTTCCTGCAATTTTCTGTTAGTGTCAAGCTCTTCCTTGGCCATATCCAGAAAATCTTTGTCTTTCTCAGTTGCAAGTACTTGTTTAGCGCTTTCAATGTTATCAATCACCTTTTTGTACTCTTTGTAAACCTCAACTATCTTTCCCAGCTCACGAAACTCTATATTAAGTTTCTTAAATAGTCGCATGTCGCCTATAACCTTAGGGTCAGAAAGTTTTAGCTCAATGTCCTCGTATTTGCGCTTTATATCCTCTAATTTATCCAGCATATTTATAAAGAGCGCAAATTTAGAAAATTAGGTCGATTTAGGCTAAAATAGTTTATCTTTGGCTAATACTATCGTTTATGAAAAAATTAGTATTGATACTGGTTTTACTCACCAGCCAGCTAGGCTTTTTGGCTCAAGATTTTCACGGATTTCAATCAAGTAATTATTCCGGAGTATTGGGTGTTGTTTCTAACCCCGCAAACGTGGTGGATAATAGAATGAAATTCGACTTAATTTTAGGTGGAGTTAGTGTAATCGCAGATAATAATTATCTGGGTGTTAAACGCTCTGCTTTTAATAACCCTAATCCATCTATGTTCGGTTTAATTAAGGAATCCATTAAAAGTGCAAAGGATAGTACATATATCCCTAAATTAGGCAATTGGGATACTACACGCAGAGAATCGCCTTATTATTGGAAAAATAATTTTGTGGCGCAAGACAACTCCAAAGATAAATCAATTTATTCGGCGCTTAGAGCAACCTTACCTTCCTTTTTGGTAACAATTAATAAGAAGAATGCTATAGCATTTAATTGGGGCGTAAGAAATTATGTGAATGTTGACGGTATATCTCCAAATTTGGCAAGGCTTGCTTTCGAAGAGTTTTTATATCCTTCCTTATGGGTAACAAAACTTCAAAATAAAAATTTAAGCATTCAGCAAATGGCTTGGGCCGAGTATGGATTGACTTACGGACGTGTATTAAAAGATGATAACGAGCATTTTTTAAAGGCGGGAGTGACAGCTAAGCTCCTGCAAGGATTATCTGCAGCATATGTTTACATTAAAGACTTGAATTATGAATTCACAACTGATGATACTTTGAGTTTATTTTCTTCCGAAGTACATTACGGCCACTCAACTAACTTTGAAATTGAACCGGATGGATTTAAATACAAATTCGTTTCCAATCCCGGTTTTGGTTTCGACCTAGGAATGGTTTATGAGTTTCGCCCGGGATATGAAGCTGAGAAATATGAAATGGATGGAGAAAAAGGCATATGGAGAAAGGATCATAATAAGTATAAGTTCAAAGCAAGTTTCGCCATAAACGATATTGGTGGCATTAGATTTCAAAAAGGTGCTTTAAGTAACGATTTTATTGCAGATGTTCGTTTATGGGACTTGAATACAGTAAATCCTAATAGCGTACAAGGATTTGATTCATTAATGACTAATATGTTTGGGTCTTTAGAGTCTCAAACAACCTTCAAAATGGCGCTTCCAACAAGCATAAACATGCAAGGTGATTACCATATCTGGAAGACTTTTTATGCAAATTTGATGATTAATTTCTCTAATCTGCAAAAGAGGCGTGATGCAAAAGTTCATGACTTCACCACTATCTCATTGGCGCCAAGATTTGATCACAAATGGTTTGGTTTAACTGTTCCGCTAACTTACAACACAATGACGGCTAAGCGTGGTCAAGGAATGAATTTAGGTGTAATGGCTCGTCTTGGACCATTAATGCTGGGTACTAA
>JBFWYJ010000433.1:0-2710 GCA_050186555.1 Bacteroidia bacterium | reverse complement strand
AATTTTCTCCGTTAGAAACAGCTGCGTTCTTACTGTCATTGATTACTTGACCGGTACCTTCATCCATTTTGTAATGCGCCAATAAGTTTGCATAAAATGGATGAGTAGCATCAACTGATTTATTCATCCAAGCAGCAATATCATTTAAGGCTAATTCTTTGTCCCAAATTGACAATTCATTTATTTTACCCTTATAATTATTAGTTCCAACTTGATTTTGACCTAATAATAAATTCAAAATTGACATGGCTTTTGTTTTACCTGTTCCTGAATGCCATAACACGCCATTGAGATAAATTTTCATATCGCCACTGGTTGCATTTTTTGTAAAAGCCCAGTGGTTCCATTGTCCGGCATTTTCAGAAGCAGTAGCTAATTTGTTTATTCTATCATATCCAGAAACAAATCCTGCATCAAAATAAACATTACTGTTACTCCAGGGAAAATGAATGTTTAATTGTCTATCGTTAGAATTGGTTGACCAGCCATACAATAAAGAAGTATTCTGAGGAAGTAATTTAGGATTACCAAAAGCCCAAAAACAAATACTTATTTCATTAGCTATGCTCGCTAATGCAGTTGGGTTAATTGTAGATTGACCATATGCTTCTAAACTCAAAGCATAATTGTTATTAGCATACAAAGTTACATTCGAAGCATCCGTAAATCCATTAAAAACAATAGGTGTTGAAGGATTTGTATTTGTGAAAGACAAATCAATAAGGACATTGCTTGTTCCATCCCAATTAAAAGGCGTATTGAATTGAATTCTATTATCGCCATTCACAAATGAATAATTTTGATTATGAACTTCTGTAAATGAAGTTATTATTGGTGAAGCGGCATTTAATGCAGTAACTGTTGGATTAATTAATTGCATTTTAACTCGTAAAAAATTTACAGTCCCGCCAGCATTTGCCACATTTAAAATCACACCATGAATGTTTCCTGCTGTCAATCCTGCGGTTATAAGTTCAGAAGCTTTTACTAAAATTTGTGTTCTCCCCGATTTCTCATCACTTTTCAAAATATTACCGGCCGCTGAAGAACCTGTTCCGACGGTATACTGAGATTCTGATGTAATTGAATTGATTGTTACAGTTGATTGAGTGAAATTATAATAATCAAATAAAGGATTGTTGGAGTATGGAAAAACTGTTCCCGTAAAATTTGATATCAAATAATTGGGATGTGTTTTAGGCGCCTCTTCTACTTTAGTAGAGTCAACAATATAAGTATTACATGAGTAATCCCATTCACCGCAACCCTGATTAGGAAAAGTTTGATTTGATACAAGATTATCCTTACAGCGCATGTTATACTTCATGATAATCTTTTCGTAACTCAAAGTTCCGGTTGGAAAACTAATTAATGTATCGCGAGTAGTGCTTCCATACTTTAATGTTGTAATCTTGATCGTATCTCCAATTGACGTTTGTGCATTTACCCCTAAAGCAAAAAACAAAAAACAAATCATCAGACCTCTTACTAACTTCATATCTAAATCGTTTTAATTAATGATTTAAAGATAACAATTAATTTATAAATAGCGTGAATTTGGCACAATTTTAACAAGGAAAAGCCTACACAATGACACTAAAAAACGTTTAGAAATTAATCAACAACTAGATGTTATTGTTATATTTATTTAGTGATAGTAGGTACAATATTTAAAGGGACACAAAGATTCACCCAATGGTGGTTAATTTTGCTACTTATTATGATGGCATTGATTCCTTTGTTTGGAACGGTACAACAACTTTATTTTGGCATTCCTTTTGGAAACAATCCTGTTTCTGATTTTGCCTTAATACTTATAACAATTGGCTTATACATTTTTCTGAGCTTGTTTTTTATTATTCGTTTGGAAACAATAATAAATGAAGCCGGCATATTGGTTAAATTTTTTCCTATCATTACGAAAAAATTAAATTGGGAAGACATTAAATCCCTGAAAGTGATTGATTATGGTTTCATTGGTGGCTGGGGTATCCGACTGTGGACAGCATATGGAACAGTATATAACATTAAAGGGAAAATGGGTTTACTGGTTGAATTAAAAAACGGTAAGACATTGGTGATTGGCACCCAAAAACCAAAAGAAATAGAGGCAATAGTTAATACTTATTTCAATAAAGAAAGTTGATGAAATTTATTCTAAGAGAATGGCAAGATTCAGATTTACCTAGTTTGGTCAAACACGCCAATAATCCCAATATTGCCAAATTTATGACGGATAGGTTTGCATACCCCTACACTGAAGAGAACGGAAAAGCTTTTATTGAAATGGCAAAAAATAAGCCAAAACATTTATTTGCTATTGAAATTAATAACGAAGCAGTCGGAGGAATTGGCATTCATTTGTTGGAAGACATCATGCAAAAAAATGCAGAACTTGGATACTGGCTTAGCGAAGATTACTGGGGAAAAGGCATAATCACTGAAGCTATTAGACAAATAATACCAATTGCATTCAAAGAAAATGGCATTCGTCGCTTATTTGCACGACCGTTCGGTACTAACAAAGCCTCGCAAAGAGTTTTGGAAAAAGCAGGATTCAAATTTGAATGCAAATTTGAAAAAACGATTTTCAAAAATGGTGAATATATTGATGAATTATTTTATTCTGTAATTAAATAACATGAATCCGAAAATAAAACTTTTTAAAGAATCTCAGTTTATTGGATATAAATCATCAATAACAATAAAA
>JBFWYJ010000432.1:0-2729 GCA_050186555.1 Bacteroidia bacterium | reverse complement strand
ATAGCCTTCTCTCTCCAATGCTCTGTGTATAGCCGAACCTACCATTCCCCGATGACCGGCAATATAAATTTTTGAACTTTTGTCCATTCGATCTATTCGTGTTGGTTTAATATCTTGTGGCCGCCTTCCAACAGGTATTTATCTCTTTTAAATAACTCCAGATCTGATAAAACCATTTCTTTGCAAAGTTGTTCAACAGTTCTCTTAGGCACCCAACCAAGTTTTTCCTTTGCTTTTGTTGCGTCGCCAACAAGCAAATCGACTTCCGCAGGACGATAATATTTAGGGTCAATCTCTACTATCGTTGCGCCCGTCGCCTTATTAATTCCTTTTTCTTGTTCTCCTTTGCCTTCCCAAATAACATCTATTCCCAGTTCCTTGAAACTCATTTCAATAAACTTTCTAACAGTGATTTTTTTACCTGTTGCAAGAACAAAATCTTCTGCTTCTTTTTGCTGTAACATCAACCACATTCCTTCAACATAATCTTGCGCATGTCCCCAGTCTCTTTCTGCATCAATGTTTCCAACATAAAGTCTGTCTTGCAATCCTAAACTAATCTTTGCTGCAGCCCTTGTGATCTTTCTTGTCACAAAGGTTTCTCCCCGAACAGGGCTTTCGTGATTAAAAAGAATGCCATTACAAGCATACATGCCATAGCTTTCTCTATAGTTCTTGGTTATCCAAAATGCATATAGTTTGGCCACCCCATAAGGTGAACGAGGATAAAACGGGGTTGTTTCCTTTTGCGGTATCTCTTGGACTAAGCCATATAGTTCACTTGTTGAAGCTTGATAAAATTTCGTTTTCTTTTCTAAGCCAAGAATTCGAATTGCTTCTAACAATCTTAATGAACCAATTGCATCAGCATTGGCAGTATATTCCGGTGAATCAAAACTAACCTTAACATGACTTTGAGCTGCCAAATTGTAAATTTCATCAGGTTGTACCTCCTGAACAATCCTAATCAAATTTGTACTATCTGTAAGGTCGCCATAATGCAATTTAAAATTGACATTCTTTTCATGTTGATCCATATACAAATGGTCAATTCTATCGGTGTTAAATAATGAACTTCGACGTTTAATGCCATGAACTTCATAACCTTTTCCCAACAAAAACTCGGCTAAATACGCTCCATCTTGCCCTGTAACACCTGTAATTAAAGCAACTTTACTCATATTTATTACAAAATACAATATTACAAAAAAAATACGTTTATTAAGCTATATAGGCCATTTTCAGTTATTTATGTATATTTGGCCATTCAAGACACACATGAAACAGACTTACACTAAAAAGAATTATTATTTGTTATTGTTAGGTATTGCATTAATAGGTATTGGTTACTTATTAATGATGGGAGGAGGAAGCGATGACCCAAATGTGTTTAATCCAGAGATTTTTGGAACACAAAGAATTACCGTTTCACCAATTGTGATACTATCAGGATTTGCCGTGATTGTAGTGTCTATCATGTGGAGAGATAAAGAAAACGCGAATAATTAATAGCTTAAATTTTGGATTCAAGTCCATCATCTGTTGTCAATCTAGAAAAAAAAAGAAGACCGTTTAAGAAATTTTTGGTCATTGTTCTGATTTGCATTCTCGTTTTTCTTTCAATGGCTTATTTTATAGCCGGACTTTCATATAGTGATGGTACCCGTTCCGGAATATTAACAAAGGTTTCTCGAAAAGGATATATTTTTAAAACATATGAAGGAGAATTAAATATTGGTGGAATAGATCAAGGAGATGGAACTATTATGCCTCTAACAATCTTCAAGTTTTCAGTTAAAGATAAAGAAACTTATTTAGCGTTAGATTCATTACAAGGCAAAAAAATAATTGTTCATTACAATCAAGTAATGAAGAATTTTTTCTGGCAAGGTGAGTCTGATTATTTTGTTTACAAGGTTAAAAGAATCCCTAAATGAGTTACTTCGAAGCGCTTATTATAGCTATTATTGAGGGGTTGACTGAATTTCTTCCCGTTTCATCAACAGGCCATATTATGATTGGAACTGCTATTTTAGGCATTGAGCCAACTCCTTTTGTAAAGCTTTTTACGGTGGCCATTCAATTTGGAGCCATATTAAGCGTAGTTGTGCTTTATTTTAGAAAATTCTTTCAAAGCTTCAAGTTTTATTATAAACTAATTTTTGCTTTTATCCCGGCGGCCATTGCAGGATTACTTTTAGGTGATGTGATTGATGCGGCGCTTGAAAATCTTTGGGGTGTTGCAATAGCTTTGTTTGTAGGCGGTGTTATTATGTTATTTTCTGATAATTTGTTTAAAAAAGACAGCATTAGTGATTCTGATTCAATTTCCTATTTGACTTCTTTAAAGATTGGGATTTGTCAGTGTCTCGCATTATTTCCCGGAGTAAGCAGGAGTGGCGCCACGATTATAGGTGGTAAAGCGTTTGGGTTAACAAAACAATTGGCCGCCGAATTTTCATTCTTTCTCGCCGTGCCTACCATGTTTGCTGCAACAGCCAAAAAAACATTAGACTTTTTTCAAGATGGCAACTCAATAACAACTCGGGAAATAAATATACTGCTCTTTGGAAATGTGGTTGCTTTTATTGTTGCAATTATTGGCATAAAAACGCTCATTGGCTTATTAAATAAATTTGGCTTTAAATGGTTTGGTGTTTATCGAATATTGCTTGGAGCCGTGTTATTTCTCCTCTTTAAGATGGGTTATAGTCTGGCTATTCTTTAAT
>JBFWYJ010000431.1:0-2736 GCA_050186555.1 Bacteroidia bacterium | reverse complement strand
TAGTTTCTGGTAAGAAAACTTTGTATAATCCATATTATCGAAAAAGTTCCTAATAAAATCTTCCCTGGGTCAAGAAATTGACCTAATAGTAACAGGCCATTTATTATTAGGAGTTCTCCGAATAAATTTAATGGTAGCAAGTATCTGGTTGGTGAAAGTATCACTATTCAAAAGTAAAGCGAATGTTATGCCGGTTTTGGGATATTCCCCTGATTTTAAGAATAATTGGGTGTTTATAATTATTGATTGGAGTTTGACACATCAAATAATTAAATACGTAACGTAATCCAATTTCGTTGGGTAATGCTTATAATAGCAAAACCATTGCTTGAGAGAAATCGAGCTAATTTTGTCAAAAACTTGATATTTTAACAAAATATTTCATTTTTTCGCCAGTTTTTAACAAAAAGCTGATTATAAAAGCGCCTTTTTTACAAATTATTAATAAAGTAATTACAGATTTTTTCCATTAAATGTGCTCTGTCCTTCCCTAAAACATTGTGCTCGTGTCCTGGATAAACGAAATAATCTAACTGGACACCATTATCCACAGCTTTCTTCACATACATCATGCTATGTTGCCAAACAACCACCGGATCTTGTGCACCATGAATCATCAATAATTTTCCTTTCAGTTTAGAAACATGATTCAATAAATTATTTTCATCGTATCCTTCTTTATTCTCTTGTGGTGTATCCATGTATCTTTCTCCGTACATTACTTCATAATAACTCCAGTCAATAACAGGCCCGCCCGCTGCTCCAACTTTATAAACTCCCGGATGTCTTGTCATTAATGATGTAGTCATAAAGCCTCCAAAGCTCCAGCCATGAACCCCTATTCTTTCGCCGTCTACATACGGCAATGATTTTAAGTAATCAACGCCTTTTAGTTGATCTTCCATCTCATATTTGCCTAAATGTCTGTGAATAGCTTGCTCGAACGCTTTCCCTCTGTATGAAGTTCCTCTGCCGTCCAAAGTAAAAACAATATATCCCTTCTGAGCCATGTATTGATACCAAACTTCTCCTCCTGCCATCCAGGTGTTTTTTACCATTTGTGAATGCGGGCCATTATACAAATAAACCAATACCGGATATTTTTTTGTGCTGTCAAAACCAACGGGCTTAAACATTCTGCAATACAAATCTGTTCCTTCAGAATTTTTTATTGAAAATAATGACCATTGTCCTAACTGATATTCCTTTAATGGATTGTCTGCTTTATAAATTAATGAGCTTTTCCCATTTTTAGTGTTGGCAACCTTGTAAATTGCCGGCGTATGTGTAGCGCTGAAATAATCTATAAAGTAATTTTTATTGTCGTCTAAAATACAGAAATGAGTTCCAGTGCCTTCAGTAAGTTTGGTCACTTTTCCTGATTTAATATTTACTTTATAAAAGTCTTGATTTACCGGGCTCTCGCCATTAGCATGAAAGAAATAATTTTCTCCTTTACTATCAAATGCATTATGAGATTTCACTTCCCAACTTCCTTTAGTCAGTTGTTTTAATTGTTTACCCGAAATATCATATAAATACAAGTGCGTAAATCCGTCTTTTCTACTTTGCCAAATAAATTGTTTTGAATTATTAGGCAGGAATTGCATTTCAACCAAAGGCTCAACGTACTTATCATCTTTCTCTTCAAACAAGGTTCTAACAAAATCACCTGTAGAAGCATTGTATTCGTTTAACTTCATGTGATTTTGTTCGCGATTTAATTCCGCTATATAAATAAATTTTTCATCGGGACTCCAAGCAATGTTAGTCAAGTAATGGTCTTTTGGCTCTCCGGTTTTCAAGTAAACAATCCCCTTTGTATTGATATTATATACACCAAGTGTAACATAATGGCTTTTCTTTCCTGCCATCGGGTATTTGATATTTTCATTTGTTGCTGGATACGGTTTCCAGTTCACGATTGGATAGTCATCAACATCTGTTTGGTTCATCCTATAAAACGCCAGATAATTTGAATTTGGACTCCAATAGGTTCCTTTATGAATGCCAAACTCATCTCTATGAACACTTGTCCCGTATACAATCTGGTAATTCCCATCAATAGAAACAGGCTCATCTGTTCCATTAACAGAGACATAAAGATTATTGGCTTTTGTAAAAGCAATGCTTTTACTATCAGGACTTATATCTACCCCGGCGTTAAATTTAGCTATATTATGCGGTGTTAGTTTTACTTTCTTTTTGATTAAATCAATTGCAACTTCATTATCCTTTGTGTTATATATGATGTTATAATCTTTATCCGCTTTAAGTCTTGGCAAGCCTTTAAGTGTGTCATGCTTTTCTGCTTTTAATATTGAATTAATTTTTAGAAGAGAAGTCCATACACCAGCATTCCCATTTTTATTGTCAACAATTATCAGCTCATTATTATCATTACTAAAAAAACATTGATCAGAATTAGGAATAAATTGTAAATTATTTAACCTTTTTGGCGCAAGTTCTGTTCTGCCTTTATTCAAGGCATCTTGAATAGTTAATAATTTATTTTGTGCGTTTGCTGAATAGCTAATTATCAATAGTAAAGTGATTCCAAAAAGTTGACGCATAATGTGTATTTTTATTTCATTAATAACCTCACTAAAATACTAATCTTTTTTCTCTTATCGGCCTTACTGATTATTCATTTTACATTTGTTGGCATTGAAGGATTTCCAAAAAAGACTGAGCCAAAAAGTAAAATTCAATACTGGTCTTTTGCCTATACTTATC
>JBFWYJ010000430.1:0-2743 GCA_050186555.1 Bacteroidia bacterium | reverse complement strand
GAAAGCAATATTAAAATTTTTAAAGAATGAGATTTAATCATGCAAATATTTATCAAACGCAAACTAAACATTGTTGCCACATTACTTGCAAAAAACGAGGAAGATATTATTCAACAAAATATAGAACATCACATTAATCAAGGCGTTACAAAATTTGTATTCACCAACAACAACTCAACCGATAAAACTCGAAGCATAGTTGAAAAATATCCCGAAGTAGTCGAAATTATAGATGAAACAGAAGACAATCATAATCAATCAGTCTGGGTAACAAGAATGTCTCAAATTGCATGTAAACTAAAACCAGACTGGATTATTCATTTAGATGCCGATGAATTGTGGGGCGGCCTTTATAATCTTAAAAAGATAAAAAATAATATTGCTTCTTGTGAAAGAATGTTAATGCACCCACCCGTATTTTCAGAGACTTTTAATCTCAATGATTATAGATTTTACCTCAATTTTGACAATGTTCCAATACCTCAAGAATGTAAAGTAGCTCATCGTCCCAATCCTGACTACATCATTGAATTTGGAAATCACGGAATTAAAGGATTTCAAGGTGAATTCACAAGAGAAGTTTTTCGACACCATTATCCAATAAGAACTTTGCAACAATGGCAAAGAAAAACTTCTGGACATATTGCTTTACAAAAAAGAAATGTATGTTGTAAACGATGGGAAAGGTGGTACAATTCTAATCTTGATAGTAATTTTAATTTACTTTGTCAGGAATGGGAAAGTTACTTAAAATTAAAAGATCACAACTCATTTATGAAAATTTTAGAACTGTGGTCTGAAAAAGAAGTAATAGAATACTTTGATTTAAATAAGCACTTACTTCCAACAATAGGAGAATGGCCGAAATGATAGGAAAAAATAAAGTTATGCTAATTCGAGGGCGGGGTAATTTATCTCCAAATATTACATCTGGCGAATACGAAAGATTAAATGTAGAAAATGTGTTTTTAACAGCAGCAGTTAAATATCCAACATATCTCCCTCATGAGGAATATGGATTTGAACTTAACTTCGAATCTATTGTTGCTAAATCCTCAAGTATAATGGATTATTGGAGAAAAAATGGCTATGAAGGCGTAATTTTAAGTGAATACATAGATCATATACAAGCGAAAACAATGTTGTCACCCGAATCAAAAAACGGTTCACCTTCAATTAAATGTATTGAAGGTGAACCGTTAGAAAACGACTGGTTTTTTAATTCTGTTAAAGCCATTCACAAAAATTATGGACAATCAGTAATTGAATGTAAGGTGATTTACAATAATTCAGGTAGATTTGTTGTAATTGACCACGATATGCTAACGTTTGAAACTTTTACCCACCGATTCAAGCCGGTTGAATTGGATGATTAATTATTTTATCAAAATCAAAATTACAACAACCTTTATACCCTTTAATTCTATCTTGGACTTTCCATTCTTCACGCAACAGTCCCAACATAAGTGAGTCATAATAATTGCCACACTTAAAAACTGAATTTCTGCGTATCCCCTCTACCTTAAATCCAATATAATCTAATTCCAGTTTCTGAGCCGAAGTATGATATTCCAACACTTCGGCTTCTATTCTATTCACATTAAACATTTCAAAAGCGAAATCAACACCACAAGCAAAAGCGGCTGGAATTATCTCACTATTGCGATTGCTTTTTGCAATTGAACCGCTAACCCGCATACAACTATTTTGAAGATCAATATCTGTATAAACAGACACTCCAATTCGAACACCCTTTGATTCTGCAATCATAAACAACTGGTTGTCTGGGATATTATCAAACCATTTCTCTTGGTCTTCTATATTAGAAATTAAAGTATGATGAGTCCCCCACCAACTTTCATTTTTCAAATCTAAAAGAAAACTTAAATCATAACGTGTAACCTTTCTGAGATCAATTCCATCTTTATGATGATACATTTGTGTAAATACTTTCATGCCTTACAATTACTCCATTTTATACAAGAAATAGATGTTTCAACTTTCATAACCAATTCAACTGTTGGGTATTTGCCACTGTGAAATTTGTTTATAATTTTGTGAGATGCACTTTTGAAAAAAGTTTTAAATGTTTTCCCGTTCACAAACAAACCAAGTTTTAAACATAAATCTCTTTTTATAACCTCTAAAGCTTTTTCCTTTGTCAAAGCCCATGCAAATATATCAGTTTCTAAACAATGAGCCACGATATTTTCGTGACGAGGATAAAAAACAACCTTAAAATTAAACTCTAAATGGTCCATATTAAAAACCTTCTCGTCTCCAGTTTATTTCTTTAGGAAGTTCATAAACAGCATAACAAGTAACATTCCACCGAAACACTTCGCTGGTTGCCCATAGATATTCAATAACATGTGGCAAAACACCCTTTATATGATCGCCTGACTTAAACACGTGAACTTCTCCATCAGTCACTAACTCAATATCTTCCTCTGAGTTATTTGCTATTGTGTAATATATTGGTTTTTTCTTTTTCACAAAATCCTCTAACATAATCTCTAAGATTAAACCGTGGAAACCAGTTTAATTTGCTTTGCGTAAATGATATATCAGCTTTTGTTTCTTTCGCTTCTCCACGTCTTTCTGGAATATAAACAATTTGTCGTTCAAACATATCAGCCACTTCTTTTATAGAATAATTAGTGCCAGTACCCAAATTAAATACATCTCCATTCCAATCGTCTTTAGACATTTCATATAACCCAGAAACTATATCTGAAACGTG
>JBFWYJ010000429.1:0-2757 GCA_050186555.1 Bacteroidia bacterium | reverse complement strand
GCCATTTTTATTTACTTCATTAGAGATAAAGTGTGGAAGGGAATTATGAAAGCAGTTTCTTTTGATGTTTTAAATCTTGCAACTGCACCATTAGCAATTAGTGAAATAAAAGCGGCCACAGGTTTATGGAAGGCCTTTAGTATTGTAGTGGCGGCCGGTAATTCCGGAGGCTTTATCTTAAATTCTACTCCCATCGCAGTACAAATAAATTCTACTCAAGAAGGTCGTGAGTTTTTATTTTGGTACAATCGTGCTTTGATGGTTGCAAACATTGGCTACATTAGTCCATTCGCATATAAATTTGCCAAAAACTTAGTTCAAACTTATACTCCTGCCGTAAAAGGAAAATTACAGTCTATTTTACCTGCATCTGAATTTAAAAAAGTAGATGATGCTGTGAATGAGGTAGCGAATGGAACCTCCATAGATAAAATTATTATTAATACTGGAGGCGTTACAAATTCATTGAAGAAACTTTCAGAAAAAGCATACTCTGGAAATATTTTATGGAAGAACCTTGATGAAACTAACATTATTTGGGCAAATCCCAACACCAAGATATTGTCAACTGCTAAAACTTTTGCTAATGAAATTGGAACATCTCTTTATGATCTTGTTTTAAGTGAAGGATATTATGTAAAATTTGATTTAAATGATGGAAGAATATTATTGGGTAATACTAACGGAAACTATCACGCTTTTGCAGTAATTAATGAGGCTAATTTAGGTTCCTTTAAATCATCAATACTAAACGTAAGTAATGAAGTGTTTAATACGAAGCTTGTAGAATTCCTTTCCGTTAACGCTGATAAATTGAAGATTCTTTCTGATGTTGTTACAAAGCAATTAACTATTGCCGGAAAAATAGTTAGTCTAAATAACTCAACGGTAAATACTATACTTGGTAAATTCAGACCTGATATCGCAAGCTTATTTGATGAATTGGGAAGTTTTAAAAATGTAGGTTTAGGCGAAACAAAAGGAGGGATTAATATTCTCAATAAACCTGATTATTATTACGACCCCATAACCTGGTGGAGTGCATATAACAAACCTTGGCTTGATAAGGCAATTGGTAGAGGTGATAATATTTACTTGGCGACAATTCCTACAAAGGCTGATGAAATTATTAAGAATGGTAAATTGCTGGGTGCCTACGCAGAAGAATTGAATCATTTAGCATTCAAGAATTATAAACCAACTAATATCACGGTTGCGGAATGGAATAATATTAAGGCTTGGTTAGGCTATTAAGTAAAGTACTCTTTAAAATCTTTGTCGGTAGGTAAATTAATTGAATTGTCAATGTCCATATAAATATTTGCCAATTCATTTACAGTCGAAACTAATTTCTTTTGGTCAGAGTAATCAAAATGTTCAACTGTGAGGACACGACCAGTTTTAAGATAATCTAATAGGGCTTTGGTTTTGCCAATAGCGAACCCTTGCCCCGAAGCAATCTGAAAGGCGTCCATTATTTCACGTAGTTCTTCATAAGAAATTACGTTAAGGACTTCCAATTTTTTCTTTAGTTCTTCATAAAAATTTAAATTCATCAGCTAAAAATAAAAAGAATTTAATCACATTCAAATTACGGCATCCGCTCCGAAAAATACCTAATCCTGAGTAGAAAATAAAATCTAAATTTTGGCCAGGGAATCTGTTCTCGGCCCGTAGGCCCCCCCCCAAAAAGAACTATTAAGCCACGAGTTTCTACTTTTTTATGCAATATTTTTATTTGTAATATTACAAATAATTGCCTTTTTATTGCCTTTTAATTTAAAAAATGATTATTTTTGTCTTGTAAATCTACAAATTTATATGACAGAGGATAATTTGAATGATATTGATATTAGTGCTTTGATGCGTTCATATGATGACAACATCAAGCAAAATCTAAAGCAATTGTTTGAGTTGAAGTTATCAGAATTAAACACCAATCAAACTCAAGCCTTAGAGGCGATGCAAATTGAAAGTCGTGCTTTAAACTCGCTTTTGACTGGAGGTAGTTCTAGGGTTGATATACTTTCTCTTGTAAAATTGGCTCGGTTTCTTGAAATATCACAAACAGAAGCTGTTGATCTTTATTTAAACTCACTAGCAATACAAAATGAATACAAAATAAACGATCTGGAAAAAAGAAAATTCATACTAAAGAATTTTAATATTTCAGAATTAAAAAAGGAAGAAATTATAAGTGACACAAATGATTTTGAATCAATAGAGAACAAAATAGTCAGCATCTTTAATTATTCATCTATTTTTGATTATAGAGGAGAAGTTTTAAATCTGGCCTATAGCTCAGCAAAACTGCACAGTAAAAATCAAATGTGTGATTATTGGATTGAGTTTTCAAGACAAATTTTCAGAAAGATCAACAATATAAACCCCTATGATCGGGAGAGTTTAATAAAATATTTTCCTACTATTCGTTGGCATTCCATGAATGTTGAAAAAGGAATTTGGGAAGTTATAAGGCAACTTTATAGAATGGGCATTACGATTATATATCTTCCTAAATTTAAAAGCCTTCATATAAGAGGGGCCACATTTGCTGTGAACAAAAAACCTTGTATTGTGTTAACTGATTATAAAGGATTTTATCCAACCTTATGGTTTGCCCTTTTACATGAATTACATCATGTGCTTTTTGATTGGGATGATATTCTAGTTAATTCATATCATATATCTGATGAAGTTGATCTTTATACGAAAACGGAAGTTGAAGATGTTGCGGATAAATTTGCAAAGGATTAT
>JBFWYJ010000428.1:0-2760 GCA_050186555.1 Bacteroidia bacterium | reverse complement strand
TTAAGCGGCACTATTGCTATGGATTTACAAAGCAAGCAACTGATTAAATCAAATTCTATTAAGGAAGAAACTAAAGTTGTGATGGATTACATATGCAAGAAACTTAATGCCGCAGGTTGTACCTTTGAAAATGTTGTAAAATCCAATATTTTCCTTAGCGATATGAACCATTTTGTGCATGTAAATGAAGTGTACGCGGGCTACTTTAAGGGTGACTTTCCAACCCGTGCCACCATACAGGCAGCTAAGCTACCAAAGGATGCAAATGTTGAAATTAGCGTAGTTGCGAAGATTTTTTAGGCTAATACGCTGATTTTTAGGAAATTTTTTTGCTTATTTTAAATATTTAATTAATTTTACTATTAAGCAAATTGACTAACATGAACATTTTTGTAAGCAACATCAGTTTTAAAGTGCGTGAAGAAGCGCTTTCTGAACTATTCGCACCTTATGGCGAAGTAACAAGCGTTAGAATTATTAAAGACAAACAAACCCGTAGAAGTAAAGGTTACGGATTTGTTGAAATGGCTAACGACCAACAAGCTCAGGCCGCAATTGACGGACTAAATGGCACATTACATTTCGAAAGAAATTTGGTTGTAGCCGAAGCGAAAGGTAAAAAAGAAGACTCAGGAAATTCGTCTGATAGCGGAAACGAATAATAATCTAAATTTATTTTGTTATTGCACCCGGTCCTTTCGACCGGGTTTTTTGTTTATAATTAATTCGTGTTGTTTTAATGATATATAAACTAAAAAGCCCTAATTTTATTGGTCCACATGATTCCTAGAGATACCGTTGACAAAATAATTGATGCTGCACGCGTAGAAGATGTTGTTGGAGAATTCGTTTCTCTTCGTAAACGTGGCGCCAATTTATTAGGACTCTGCCCTTTTCATGGTGAAAAAACGCCTTCTTTTACTGTTTCTCCGGTTAAAGGAATTTACAAATGCTTTGGATGTGGTAAAGCCGGTAACAGCGTCAATTTTGTAATGGATCATCTAAGCCTGAGTTATCCTGAGGCATTAAAATGGTTAGCCGGTAAATACGGAATTGAAATTCAGGAAAGAGAATTAACACCGGAAGAAAAACAAATTCAGAACGAACGAGAGAGTTTGTTTATTGTAATGAAGTATGCTGCCAAATTTTATCAGGAGACCATGATGGAAACTGATGAAGGCAAATCCATCGGTTATGGTTATTTTAAAGAAAGAGGATTAAGCAATTCCATTATTGAGAAATTTCAATTGGGTTATAGTTTTAACGAACGTAAACATTTTACAAATGCCGCAATAAAAGCAGGATACCAAGCAAAGTACTTAGTTAAAACCGGTATGAGTCTTGTTAAAGGCGGTATTGAAGAAAATCCGGAACCCAAGCCTGAAGAATTATTTGACCGTTACGTTGGTCGCGTTATGTTTCCGATTCATGATGACGGCGGACGTGTTGTAGCATTTGGCGGTAGAACATTAACAACAGACAAAAAAGTTGCTAAGTATATAAATAGTCCTGAAACGCCTATTTACAATAAAAGCAGGATTCTATACGGATTATGGATGGCTAAAAAAGCCATCCAACAACAAAATGTCTGTTATCTGGTAGAAGGCTATATGGATGTTATAGCTATGCATCAGGCAGGTGTTGAAAATGTTGTAGCATCCAGTGGTACATCGCTAACAATAGAACAGATAAAAGCTATTCATCGTTTTACGGAAAATATTGTTGTGTTGTATGATAGCGATGAAGCAGGACAAAAGGCCAGCGACAGAGCTATTCCAATGCTATTGGAAGAAGGCATGAATGTGAAGTTGTTATTGTTTCCGGATAATCACGACCCGGATTCATTTAGCAGAGACAAAACAGAAGAGGAATTCAAAACTTATCTTGAGGAAAATCAAATTGATTTTTTGCTTTTCAAAGCAAGAAAATTAAATGAACAAACTAAAAACGATCCGATAAAAAAAGCAACACTTGCGAAAGATTTAGTTGGATTAATTGCATTGATTCCTGATCACCTAACAAGGTCTGTATACATTAAACATTGTTCTGTTATTCTCGAAATGGATGAACAGGTACTTCAAACAGAAGTGAATGTTATAAAAAGGAAAAATAAACCTAAAACTGGAACAACATTCAACGAACCTGCATACACTGAAATTAATACAACTGAAATACAACAAGAGGAAGAAGAAGAGCTCTTGCCTTTTATTCATGAAGAATCTGAGTTACTCCGTGTTATGGTCAATTATGGTAATGTGCTTATTACCATGACAAAAAAAGATGCGGAGGATAATGAGTATGATTTTGACATGACCGTTGTTGAATACATTTTGCAGGATATCTTTTCAGATGAGATAGAATTCATTGACCCTTTAAATGGAATGGTATTATCAGAAGTTGTAAGTATATTGGAAGGAGGGGCGATTCCAACGTTAAATCATTTTGTTCATCATGAAAATCCGGTTCTGAACAAGTTTGCCATTGATTGCTCAAATATTCAGCACCAATTGAGTGATAAATGGAGTAAGTTTGGCGTGCATATTACGGACGAGAAAGTTGAACTTAAACGCATGGTTGATCATTTGATTTTAAGTTTAAAAGAGAAAAAATTATCTCATTCCATTTCCGAACATAAAGAACTGCTTAAATCTGCATCAGAAGAAGACATCATCAGTATTCAAGAGCAGCTTATTAAATGGGAAAATGCAAAACGTGAATTAAACAAAAGATTAGGAAGAATCATTACAAAATAACTCCCCT
>JBFWYJ010000427.1:0-2831 GCA_050186555.1 Bacteroidia bacterium | reverse complement strand
TAATGAAAGATTTTTCATTGTAGCACTAGACTGACTCATTGGATCATTTGGGGGTATTGAAGTGATTTGCACTGATTTAGTTTCTTCTATTAAAAATAAGCTTTTTGGATAGTTGAAACTTATACCCAAGTCCCTTTTGTCATATACAGATAATTCATTTTTATTATTTACTGAAATATCCAAATCATTTTGAATATCTCTAGTATCAGAATTATTTTTTGTATTGAAAATAACTGCGACCACAATAGCTAGCAGAATTAATGTCGTAATTATTATTTGTATGCTAGTTTTTTTCATTGTTATATATACTACAGTAATTACCTATCATGTCAATTATGAGTAATAATGCTAATTATGTATGCCGCAAACACTTACCAAAGTTACATACTAGAAACTACTTAAATTACATCAACAACCCTGCTATAATACCCCTATGAAAATTATTCTTGGATCTACATCTAAGCCAAGGAAATTGGTATTGGAAAATAACAATTTTGTATTTGAAATCATGAGTCCAAATATTGATGAAATGGCAATACACACTGATGATTATTACCAATTACCTCTTCTACTTGCCAGAGCAAAAGCTGAAGCGCTCGTACCAAAAATTTTAGAAGATGCAATTGTCATCACCGCCGATCAAGTGACGGTATGTAATTCTAACCTTTACGAGAAGCCCAGAGACAAGGATGACGCAATAAAATTTCTACAAAACTATAGCGATGGACATCCTGCCGAAACTGTTTCTGCACTTGTAGTAACTAATATTAAAAATGGCAAAAGAGCAGACGGTGTCGATATAGCAAAAACCTATTACAACCATATCCCAAAAAACATCATTGAAGAGTTCATTGAAAAAGGTGATCCATTCTCTAAATCAGGAGGTTTTGATGTATCTTCACCCATACTCAAACCATATCTAAATAGGATTGAAGGAACATTCGAAAGTATCATGGGGATGCCATTACATTTATTAGATGATTTAATGAATCAAGTGAATTAATGCTACAATACCCCACATGCATCCTAAACCTCCAAAATCTTCCCTGATCATTCTCGCAATCACTTCGATATTATTATCTAGAGCGTCGTTTTTTCTTTTAGATGATCCAGAAGGCCCAAATTTACTAATCGTTACTGTATTCGCTGCGATAATATACTCGCTATCTTTAGCCATATTCCCTTTTTATCCTTCAACAAATATAGTAAAGAAAAATTTTCTAGCAATTTTTATCCAACTTATAATTGTTCTTTGTTTTGGAATTTTATTCAAATAACCCTACCTCGGATCCTTCCTCAATTCCCTCAATATTGAACATGGCTCCACTATTCTAGGATCTATTATCTTATAAATCACATTTAGTCCTCTTTTTTCTGTAGTCACCACTCCTGCGTAACGTAGCAAGGCAAGGTGTTGTGACATATTAGCCTTTGTTATTGGAATAACTTTTAATAATTCTTCAACACTTCGATCTGACATCTTTAGAATATTTAGTATTTCGAGTCTAGTTGAATTGGCTAAGATCTTGTAAACTGCGGCATTTCTCTGATATGTCACTTTGTTAAATGGAGATTTTAATGTCTTAATGTTGCTATCCACAGTTTTCATAGTTGCAAAGTTTCTTAATTACTTTAATAATTAGGTTCCATTATAACATAATTTTTTACAATAACTATGCCAAAAACAATCATCAAACGCAACGGAGGAGAAGTAAAGTTTCAAAAAGAAAAAATTATTAAAGCAATTGAAAAAGCCGGAAAGGCGACTGGAGAATTCGACGGCAAGGAAGCAAAACTCTTGGCTGAGAAAGTTATGAATAAGTTAGAATCCCCTACTCCGACAGTTGAGGATGTTCAGGACATAGTTGAATTGGTTTTAATGCAATCAAAATACAAAGAAACTGCAAAAGCCTACATCCTATACCGAGAACAACACGCAGAATTGAGGGCCTTTGCAACAGCTGCATCTGTCGGACTAGTAGATAGCTATTTAAATAAGCTTGATTGGCAAGTAAAGGAGAACAGCAACATGGGATACTCCCTGCAAGGGCTAAATAATTACATTTTTTCAGAAGTAAGCAAAACCTATTGGCTAAATAAAATTTATCCAAAGGAAGTTCGTCAAGCATATGAGAATGGTAATATGCACCTGCATGATCTTGGCACACTTTCTGTATACTGTGTCGGTTGGGATTTGATGGATTTACTTAGAGAAGGATTTAGAGGTGTTGAAGGTAAGGTTCAATCAGCTCCGCCAAAACACTTCCGAACCGCACTAGGCCAAATCGTAAACTTTATGTATACCCTTCAGGGCGAAGCTGCTGGAGCTATTGCTTTCTCAAACTTCGATACACTCCTGGCACCATTTATAAGATACGATAACCTCTCATACAAAGATGTAAAGCAATGTTTGCAGGAATTTGATTTCAATATGAATACTCCAACCAGAGTTGGTTTCCAGACTCCATTCTCAAATATCACTCTAGATCTCACGCCCTCAGTTAATTTCAAAAAACAATCGGTGATAATAGGAGGTACTCCACAAAAAGAAAAGTATTCTGATTTTCAAAAAGAAATGGATATGCTAAACAATGCATTCTTTGAGGTGATGGGTGAGGGTGATTCAAAAGGTAGGGTATTTACCTTCCCTATCCCTACAGTAAATATAACTAAGGATTTCGATTGGAATAACAAAAATCTCAAGGGGCTATGGGAAATCACAGCAAAATACGGAATTCCATATTTTAGCAATTTTCTAAATTCTGATATGAAGCCAGAAGACACTAGATCGATGTGTTGTCGTCTAAGACTTGACCTTAGTGAACTGGATA
>JBFWYJ010000426.1:0-2874 GCA_050186555.1 Bacteroidia bacterium | reverse complement strand
CTCATGGCAGGTAAATCTATTTACGAACAGAATTGGAGAATACTCAAGGATCCTGCATCACGAAACGAGGAGCAATGGAAAGAAATAGTTCCACACATGGTCAAAAAACTAAACAAAAGAAAGGGTAAAGAAGTCATAGATAGCAAAGCGCAGGAAACCCTCTTAAAATACCTAATAACAATGAGCATGGTTCCTAAGAATACTAGCAGATAAATGTAATTATACTTCTAAGTAATTATGAAAAAGCAAGGAATAAAAGGATTTAAAATTTAGTAAAGATGATAAAACAATTACACCAAAAATTATCTGCTTTCACGGCAGCGGATGAAATCAAAAAAGCAGGGATGTACCCCTACTTCAAGGCAATTACTTCAGGTCAAAACACATCAATTACCTATCAAGGTAAAGAGTTGTTAATGTTTGGCTCCAATTCTTATTTGGGATTAACTACTCATCCCAAAATAAAAGAGGCTGCAAAAGCTGCTTTGGAAAAATATGGTTCCGGATGTGCAGGCTCACGTTTTTTAAATGGCACAATTGACTTGCATGTTCAATTGGAAGAAAAACTCGCTGCATTTGTTGGCAAAGAGGCGGCTATTGTATTCAGTACAGGTTTCCAAGTGAATCTTGGAGTTATCTCATGTTTAACGGGTAGAAATGATTATATTCTTTTAGATGAATACAATCATGCTTCCATTATTGATGGGGCAAGGCTTTCGTATTCTAAAACGATTAAATATGCCCACAACAATATGGAGGATTTAAGGAATAAATTAAGCTCTCTGCCGGAAAATAGTATAAAGTTTATTGTAACGGACGGCATATTTAGCATGGAAGGAGATATAGTCGATTTAAAATCATTGATAGCTGTTGCGAAGGAATTTGAAGCTGTAGTAATGTTAGATGATGCGCATTCACTTGGTGTATTGGGTAACAATGGCAGTGGAACTGCATCTCATTTTAACTTGGAAGAGGATGTTGATTTAATTATGGGAACGTTCAGTAAATCACTTGCTTCGGTGGGTGGATTTATTGCAGGTGACGAAAAAACAATTGATTACATAAGGCACAATGCCCGCTCGCTTATGTTTAGCGCCAGTATGCCGCCTGCATCGGCAGCAAGCGTTATTGCTGCATTAGAAATTATTAAGGAAGAACCTAATCGTATCCAAACGTTATGGGATAATACCAATTATGCTATTCAAAAATTCAGAACGCTGGGTTTTGACATAGGTAAAACAGAATCACCAATTATTCCTATTTACATCCGTGATAATGAAAAAACATTTTTGCTAACCAAAATGTTATTAGAAGATGGGGTATTTGTAAACCCGGTTGTTTCTCCCGCTGTGCCAACTCAATCAACACTCATCCGTTTTTCATTAATGGCAACGCACACCATCGAACAAATAGACACTGCCATTGATAAAATTGCAAAAACGTACAAAAAATTAAATGTAAAACAACTTAGTCGTTAATCTATGGTACATATAGTTGAAATAAAAAACAGTAAAGATTTGAAAAACTTTATTTCTTTTCCTGATAAACTATATAAAGGAAATAAATATAGAGTTCCGCAACTTCATACTTATGAAAAGTCGGCACTGTCTTCTAGCGTAAACCCTGCATTTGATTTTTGCGAAGCAAAATATTGGTTGGCTTATAAAAATAAGCAAATTGTCGGAAGGATTGCAGGCATAATAAATCACAGAGCAAACGAAAAATGGAACGAAAAAGTAGTGCGTTTTGGTTGGATTGATTTTACTGAAGACACAGATGTCTCAGAAGCTTTATTAAAAATCGTGGAAGAATGGGGGAAATCAAAAGGCATGTCAAAAACACAAGGCCCTCTTGGTTTTAGTGATATGGATTTAGAAGGTATGTTAGTTGAGGGTTTTAATGAAATAGGAACACAAGCGGTTATTTATAACTACCCTTATTATCCGGTTCATTTAGAAAAACATGGTTACTCAAAAGATGTGGATTGGGTTCAGTATGAAATAAAAGTTCCAAATGAAATCCCTGATAAAGTTAAGCGGATATCAGAACTGGTTCAAAAAAAATACGACTTAAAAATTTTAAATTTCAAAAAAGCAAAAGAGATATTGCCTTATGCTGACCAAATGTTCAATGTTCTTAATGAGGCATTTAAAAATTTATACGGCTTTGTTCCTCTTACTGAAAAACAAATTAAACACTACGTAAATCTTTACTTTTCTATGGTTAATCCAAAGTATGTAAGTTTTGTTGTCGATAAAAATAACGAAGTTGTTGGTTTTGGCTTGGGTTTTTTATCCTTGTCTAAAGCTTTAATGAAGGCAAAAGGTAAACTTTTCCCTTTGGGATTTATCCATATTTTAAAAGACATGCGAAAAAACGATACTGCTGATTTGCTTTTACAAGCAGTGAAAGATGAATATAAGAGCAAAGGCGTACCCGCTATTTTCTACGCCCATATGATGCAGGCTTTTATTGATAATGGCGTAAAAACTGCTATATCAAGCCATGTATTAGAAGAAAATAAAAACTCTCTTCTGATGTTTACAAATGGTTATGAGGCCAGACAACACATGAAACGTAGATCTTACATGAAGCATTTATAATGGGTAAAAAAGCTAAAATATTAATTACGGGCTCAAGTGGATTTATTGGAACTCACTTGGTTGAAATTGCTTTACAACAGCAATTTGAAATTTATGCAATGGTAAGGAAAAGTAGTAATACAAAATATTTAGAAAACGCAAATATTGTTTATGGCGATATAAATAACGCACAAAGCTTATTCTCAATTTTTTCTGATTTTAGCGAAAACAATGTGACAATTGATTATGTAATTCACACGGCAGCATTAACAAAATCGAACTCAAAAAAAGA
>JBFWYJ010000425.1:0-2881 GCA_050186555.1 Bacteroidia bacterium | reverse complement strand
TCATTGCAGCGGCATGTATAACGAAATCAATCCCTTCAAATGCACTAACTAATCTGTTTTCGTCTCTTACATCACCAATAAAATATCTTATGGCCGGAAACATGTTTTCAGGAAACTCCTGCGCCATTTGAAATTGTTTTTGTTCATCCCTTGAAAAGATGACCAATCGTTTAACTTCCGGATATTTTTTTAAAATCAGTTTCGTAAACATTTTACCGAAACTACCTGTTCCTCCGGTTATCAAGACACTTTTACCATTTAACATAATCGATGGGGTTGTTTATTTAAGGCTCCGCCACGGTAAATCACAAATTACCAAAAGCGCTGGGAGCGAATTTAAGCAATTAAGATGCTGAATTAGCCAGATATGTAAATTATAGATTAACAATTAAGTCGTTGATAAATAAGCCTGTAATAGCATTTATTTGCATATAAATAGTTTAAGGCGATTATAAGATATGTTTATGGAAAATACTTATATTTGGTCTGCTTAATGGCTCATAATTTTTCAAAAGAGAATGCCTCAACCATATATGGATTGTTTAAATGGTTTGAGGGCTTCTCCTTAACGTATATTTATCGGGGAAATTTTAACCCAGGCCTTACCGACCGTATCCTCTCGTTGGCAGAGACTAATATGAACCTACTTGGGGAAGCATCAAAGACGCAGAAGAAAGTATATTTTGTTATGGTAGAATCATTACAAAACATTACTCGCCATCAGGATGAAGATGAAAAGCCAGAAAATCAAGCGATGTTTATTATTCAAAACAAGGATGGTAAATACGGCATGGCAAGCGGTAACGTCATAGAAAACAGCCAAATAGAAGATTTACAAGAGAAATTGGATAAAATAAATTCTTTAGACCAGGATCAGTTAAAAGCATATCATAAAGATGTTCTTGAGAACACCGGAATGTCAGAGAAAGGCGGAGCAGGCTTGGGATTAATAGAAATTGCACGGAAATCAAAATCGAAACTATCATACTGTTTTAAGGAGCTTAATGAGACAAAATCATTTTTTTATTTTAAAACAAAAATATCCAGTGATGATACTTCAAAACTAAGTACGTTAGGCGGGGTTAGAGAACTTCATGATCTCTGTTTAACACATCATTTAAATTTGATATATCAGGGATTTTTCACACATGATAATTTAAAGAACCTCCTGATAATGCTAGAGGGGAGCGTAAATAAGGGAGAATTGGCGTATAAGAAAAAAGCAACTAACATCATGATAGAGTTGCTACAAAATATTTGCCATCATGGCGCAAATCCCGAACAAAAAACCAATGGTATCCCCGGAATTATTATGGTTGCTTCAAACCATGATGGCTTTTACGTAATGTCAGGGAATTATATCAAAAATGAGTTTATTGACAAGTTAAAAAGCAAGATTGACAAGATAAATGGCGCCAGCCTAAAGGAGTTGGAAGATATTTATTCTGAAGAGATTATGAAGGATGAAGTACCAGGCCAAAAGGGCGCTGGACTAGGGTTTATTGACATCCGACTAAAGGGTGGCAATGAAATAGATTATTCAATAGTTGATTTTAATGTAAATTTTTCGTTTCTTTCCGTTTCTGTATTCGTACCTTTTTGAAAATGAACGAAGAGTTAATTATTACTGAAACTGAAGATACTCCTTACGTTGAACTTTGTCAAAGTAATGCGGTATTTAAAATTTCCGGCAAATCTTTGCCGGAAGATGCGTTTTGGTTTTATAATCCAATTCACGAATGGCTTGCTTCTTATGCTAAAAATCCGCTACAAGAAACGATATTTAATTTTAACCTCGAGTATTATAATACAGCCTCAGCCAAACAAATTTTTAAAATAATAAATCTGCTTTCTGAAATATCAGCTAAGTCTAAGGTTGAGATAAGGTGGCATTATGATGAAGGAGATAAAGACATGATGTCATCGGGAGAACGTTTTTCCAGATTATGTTCTACGCCAATACAACTAGTGAAGAATTAAATCACAAAACCAATTATTAATAAATCATCGGT
Organism: Bacteroidia bacterium; assembly: GCA_050186555.1. GTDB lineage: Bacteria > Bacteroidota > Bacteroidia > B-17B0 > Aurantibacillaceae > Aurantibacillus. The sequence goes on along the minus strand of JBFWYJ010000425.1, from coordinate 869 downwards.
TTGTTTATTATTTCCTTTCCAATTTACATGTTCTTTTTCAAAAATACTTTCTGCATTTTCTGAAGTAAACTTAGAGTTTAACAGTAAGGACTCGTATCTGCTAATTAAATACTTAGAATTTTTTTCTCCACCAAATTGGTCGTAATATCCATCAGTGCTCATAAAAACCTGATCTCCCTTTTTTAGATTATGAATATTGCTTTTGAATTTTTTCTCAAGCTTTCCAAATTCACCACCAATACTAAAAATATCTCCTGATAGCTCAACAATTTTATTTGATTCTTTAATAAAGATGCTGTGGTTTGCGCTCGCGTAAACCAATTGTTCATTGTTATTTTTATCTATTCGGCAGATACTAATATCCATCCCGTCGTCCTGAGAAAAATTATCTGAGGTCCCTTGTCTTAAGGCGTTGATAACGCCTTTATTTAAGTGTGTTAATATATCTCCCGGGTCTAAAATATTTTTTTGATCAATGATTTCATGTAGCAATGTATTTCCTACCATGCTCATTAATGCGCCGGGAACTCCATGGCCTGTGCAATCTCCAACAATAATAAATAAAAAATTATCCTTCTCAGTAAACCAATAAAAATCTCCACTAACAATATCTTTTGGTCTATAATAAACGAAACTTTCCTTTAAATGCTTTTTAATCAAGTCAATTGGTGGCAAAATTGCCATTTGAATTCGTTTAGAATAATTAATGCTATCTGTAATTTGTTTGTTTTTAATTTCAATGTTTTTGTAAGCTTTACTTAATTCGAGATTGGCTTTCTTTTTTAAGGCATAGCGACTGTAGATTACAATAACTAATACCATAATAAATATTATCGTGCCAACCGTAGAAAGAATGATTGTTCTTTGTT
>JBFWYJ010000424.1:0-2884 GCA_050186555.1 Bacteroidia bacterium | reverse complement strand
CGGTGAAGATTTAAGTAATTTCCCAACTTACATTAAGGATCAGGCAGAAAAGGCCAAAAAGTATTCCAAACAGGATGATGTAAAAAGAGATGTTTTTTTCGTTGTTCCAACGAATACTTTGGAATGCCTGAATCAGCACGTATATCATTTTGCAGACCACGATGTGTATGTAATTGCAATTGATTCTTTAGAGCAAATTATCCTTAGTTTAAAGAAGATTGAATCCTACGAGTTCGCCGAGAAATTGAATCCAGAAGAACGTGATAATATCTGTCGTGTAATTGGTAAGTTCGTTCATATCACTAAGCGCCGCGTTCAGATTGATGCCTTTTTCATGAAACATTTCTTAGAAATGGCTTATCAGGCAGAAGCGGATTTACCAAAGGATATACTTAAAAAATCATTAGAGTTCGAGAAATCTGAAAAGTTAAATCCTCCACAAGAAAAAAGAGCAAAAGCAATTAATGTGAAGGAATTGGATAAGGAAACCCAGAAGCTTAATTCTGAAATCTCATTAAAAGGCATTTCGGTTAATTCAGCTGAAATTTCCGGTAAGATTGGGGAGGTGGATTTGTATAATGAAGGAGAATAATACATTAATATTTTGCCTTCATTTTATTTCATAAAAAACAGTAAATTGTGGTAAAGAAATTCTATTATTCAAGCGCAAACGCAACTAGAATTAGCTGTGTTTGTGTTGTTAATTGGAATAGAAATATTTGGTTAAGCTAATTACGAGACTATTCAGAATTTATTTAATCATGACTAAAACAAAATGCGGTTTATGCTATAAGGAACTTTCTTTCTGGAATCAGCCCTTATTGAAAAAGCTCAATCTAACATCAGGTGAAAGAATTTGTTCTACATGTTTCATGAAAGTAAACAGAAAATCTCCAAGCATAGCCTTTAATATAAGAAAATACTCTCTTCCAGAGATTAAGAATTTATTAAATATCCCTACAAACAATGGTAAATCAAGGACAGAAATACAATTCAATATTACAGATTTACATAAAACTCAAACACCTGAAATCAAAGTAGAACTTGACGACTATGAAAAGAAATATCCTAAATGGTACGGCAGCGAAAATATAAAGGGACTTTGTTTTGAACGTGATCGACTTGAACCACTGCCTGTTGGACAAATTGAAAAAGTACACTACAAAACGAACAGATATGCAGAATTATTTGGTAGGGGAAAAGACGTAAGCTATTTTCCTGGCTATGGTAACATATATAATCGGACATTTGAAATTTGGTTTAGAAATAAAGGTAGTAGGGACAAAGAAGGAACTATTGAGTATAAAGACATTGGCATTGACAAATATTATGGGCCTTTTTTCGCGGAAAAGTTTACTGGTGGTCTCGGCATTAATAATGAGTTAGAAAGAACTTCAGGTTACATAAAACTTTTTAATGTTCGGGATAATAAAAGCGGAAAAACATGGTACGCTGGGCTAAAAAACATCGAGTTTACTGGTATTATCACGGATAAAGAAGTTGATTAAGTTTTGTGCTTCTTGCTGTTTATTGCACGAGGCAAAGATTTTATATAGAAAATGCTTCTTTTTTATATATTGTTGATGCACCAAGGCTATCAACTTCCCTGTTTGTAACTTTATTCTTAACAGACTAAAACGAAATATATTTATATATATTTTTGAGGGAGTTTTAAACGGGAACTTTCCACTCATCAAAGTAAAGTTGTATCAACACCGTTTTTTTACAATTTAATCGAAATATATTCTCGCCTTAGGAGAATGATAGATGAGTGGCATTTTCTTGGGTGGTAAAAATATATTTACGATGGAAACGAAAACCGTTACGCATAACGTCGAATATTTAAAGCGACTTGCAAAAAAAATCAAAAAACAACAAAACCTCACTCATCATCAATCTTTAGACGAAGTGGCTATAAAAATAGGTTTTCGCAACTGGAAGCATTTTTTGCAAAATACAAAAGAAAAATCAAGCACCCTGCCTATTATTAAAGACCAACCTGATATTAAATCGCTCTTGAAAAATAAAAAACCAAATCCATATAGAAATTTAATTGTAGCGGCATTAAATGAATTAATTGATAACAAACACATTTCATTAAACCCGATTGGTATAAATCCGGAAAAGGAAAAAGGACATGTTTTTCTTAATCTATTTGGACAGTCTACTGTAATCCTTTGGAGTAATAGAGGGTTTGATGAATTACTCATTTCCGTTTGGTGGAAATATAATCATGCCAATCATCCTCAGGCAAATCTTAAAGGAAATTGTAGAGAAAACTTCAATTCACCAACACCTTTGGCTAATAAGCACCACTATAGAAAATTTGTTGGAGTTGTAGCCAGTTGTTGGCTGGAAAGAAGTACTGGTAAATATTTGCAAGGGAAAAATCAAGAGTTTATTTCCAATATTTATACAAGAAAGGGCGAGTTAAAAAACTTAAAGGAAATACCTAGGCAAGAACCTAAAGGATATAAAACCTTTGGGTCTTTTCTATTTTAATTTATGATTTATTGCCTAGCACTAGAGATTATGTTTTTGGCGGAAATAGGACAAATTATTGAATTTTTTGTTCTTATTGAATCCCTTTTCTATCTTTAGAAATTTAGTTAATATGAAAGCAATTTTATCAATATTGCAAGTTTTATCACTAACTCTATTGTTTAACTGTTCCGATAGTGGCAACTCTCCTAAAGCGGATGTTCCTAAAACACCTGAAGAATTGCGAGCTGAATTGAAACAGCAAGAAGAATCAACACCATTGGAGTACTTAAGGGATAATGGTGTAACAATGAAACCGCAGCATAAAAAAACTCGCAATGCGGGACTTTTTCGAAGTGCAGAATACGCCCCTGATGGGGCAATATTTGAAGGAGATATTATT
>JBFWYJ010000423.1:0-2914 GCA_050186555.1 Bacteroidia bacterium | reverse complement strand
CAAACATAATAGATTTATTATCTGTTTCTTTTCTCGCATGAAATTTATCATAAAAAGATTATGAATAAAACAAAAGCTCTACAAAATTGCTTCATTCTTTTCTGGTCTAATTATGTGGTAAATACATAATCAACAAAAAAGGGTTCCACGTGGAACCCAATTAAATTAAACCAGAATAAAAGCCTTTTAAGCCTTCTTAAATATATAAATGAGGCTAGAGTAGTTCCCGTCGCGAGAAGCCTTTAGATTGGATTTAAAGCCGGTTAAAAAGGAAGAGATCATGGAGGTAGAACCGTGCTTATACTTATTGCTTAGCAGAGAAACATAATAACTATCAAATTTCATGGGCTTTTGATCTATATACCTAAAGCCATTCATAATCATCAGATGCTTAATTGTATCCGGGCAAAAATGGTATATGTGTCTTGGTAAATCATAAGCAGCCCAATACTCTTTAAAGCAATCAGCATCATAGGATAAATAATTGGGGACTGCAATAAAAATTGTTCCATCATCATTCAAATGATTGTGTAACCACAGTAGTGTTTCATTGACTTTATACACGTGTTCCAAAACATGCCACAATGAGATGGCATCAAACTTTATATTTTTATTGTTTTCCTCTAGATCCTTATAACTTGAGTGTAGGTCTATCGAATTAAGCTCCTTGGCTATTTTCCTCGCTTCAGAATCGACTTCAATCCCTGAAACACTCCAACCGTGATTTTTAGCATAAGCCAAAAACATACCTGTTCCAGCACCATAATCTAAAAGATTGCCTGGTTTGCCGTAATCTCTTAATAACTTTTCTTTTTGTCCTAATGTGTAATTTCTTACTAGCTTATAGAGCTTATTCACGATTCCTTTGCTTGTATTTGTATGTGAAACATACTCCTCGGCCTTGTAATAATTACCGGCCTCCTCTTCTGAAGGACGAGGATTTGTAAACATAAATCCACAGCCTTGACAGGAAACTATCGTAAACAATTCATGAGATACGGTAAAGTCCTCACAGTTCAAATACGGTCTAAATTCTTCGCCTGAACAAACCGGACAACTTTTAACTTCTTGCATGTAATAAATGTTTCACGTGGAACAATGTTATCTTCCCATGTGTATTAATAATATTGAAATGTCGGACGGGCTAACTCCTGAAATTCTACCTGCTTGTCCAATTGAATTCGGCCGGAATTTCTTTAGCTTTTCTCTTGCCTCATTACTTAAAGAACTCACCCTATCATAATCAAAATCTGTCTTTATTATCATTTGTTCTAACTTAACGACTTTATCCGCATTATCCTTTTCCTTCTGTAAGTATCCCTCATACTTTAATAGTATCTCTGCCTGCATTAAAACATCATCGTTCAAATTATCAGTTACGTTCTTCAATGAACTAATCTTTTCAATAAGATTAAAAATGGAAATATTTGGTCTGGTCAGAATGTTATTCAATTTTATCTTTTGGCCTATTTCTGCTGAACCAATACTTGATAAAAAGGGATTTATTTCATCCGGAGAAACGCTCTCTTTCCTGATAAAATCGATTAGGCTATTTGTTTCATTTTCCTTTTTATCCAAAAGCCTAATCCTTTCTTCGCCAGCCAACCCAAGATCAAATGACTTGCGCGTTAAGCGACTATCTGCATTATCCTGGCGCAACAATAATCTGTATTCGGCGCGAGAAGTGAACATCCTATATGGCTCCTCAGTTCCCTTAGTAACCAAATCGTCAATCAAAACGCCAATATAGGCTTCGTCCCTTCTTAAAATAAAGGGTTCTTTATTGTGCACCATTTGGTGAGCATTTATACCGGAAATTAATCCTTGACATGCCGCCTCTTCATAGCCCGTGGTTCCATTAATTTGACCAGCAAAAAATAAGCCCTCTACCAACTTTGTTTCTAACGTAAGTTTTAATTGTGTAGGCGGAAAATAATCATACTCAATAGCATAACCCGGTCTAAACATTTTCGCCTTTTCAAAACCAGGAATTAGTCTAATTGCTTGATTTTGAACATCTTGTGGAAGACTAGTGCTAAACCCGTTCACATAAATCTCCACAGTATTCCAGCCTTCCGGCTCAACAAATATTTGGTGTCTATCGCGTTCGCTGAAACGACTTATCTTGTCTTCAATACTCGGGCAGTACCTCGGGCCAAGTCCTTGAATACGGCCCTGATACATTGGTGATTTTTCAAACCCGGTTCTTAAAATATCATGAACGTCAGGATTAGTATAAGTTATATGACATGGAATCTGCCTTTTTAGCTCCCTCTTGGTGTTTAAAAACTTGTCTGAATTAAAAAACGGGGAAATGTTTGGTAAATACGAGAACTGATCCAAAAAAGAATCGCCCTCTTGTACTTCCATTTTAGAATAATCCAATGAGCGGCCATCTATACGCGGAGGTGTACCTGTTTTCATTCTGCCATTCTCAAAACCCAATGAAATTAATTGCTCTGTCAGGCCAAAGGACGCGCTCTCTCCCATTCTTCCGCCGCCCAGCTGTTTCTCCCCAATATGAATGGTCCCGTTTAAAAAAGTCCCGTTCGTAAGAACAACGGCTTTTGCTTTAAACTTCATTCCCATCATGGTTTCAACGCCCTCCACTCGTTGTCCATCCGAACTAATTAAAAGAGACTTTCCCATGTCCTGCCAAAAATCCAGATTCGGTGTTTTCTCTAGCATTTCACGCCACAATGCCGCAAACAACATTCTGTCGTTTTGGGTGCGAGGACTCCACATAGCGGGGCCCTTGCTTCGATTCAACATCCTAAACTGTATCGCTGACTTATCACTTACAATTCCACTATAACCGCCCAATACATCTATTTCACGAACAATTTGTCCCTTTGCAATTCCTCCCATGGCAGGATTACAGCTCATTTGAGCAATGGTTTGCATGTTCAAGATC
>JBFWYJ010000422.1:0-2921 GCA_050186555.1 Bacteroidia bacterium | reverse complement strand
ATTCTTAATCATTTGAAGATAAGAAACCATTTCGTCTAAATAGTCGTAAACGCCTCTTCCCTTCTCTCTTCTTAAGACCAAGTCGAGTTCCTGACCAACTGCTTGAAATCCGCAATTAAAAACAGCTTTCGCTTTGTGAGTTAATATAGAGGCGTATTCTAAATCTTCAAAGGCTGCATTGATTAATAAATCGTAGGAAGTGTTTGAAATTTTGCTAATTGCTTTGTTGTTAGGCAAACCAATTAAATTTTTGTCTTTAGAATTTAATTCGATGAGATTCTTGTAAATGGGTTCCTTTGACTTCAAATTAATAAAAACAACATCCCACTTTTTATCTGATTCATAAATAAACTTATCTAACTTCTGTTTATGATCTCCGGATTTCGCATCAATAATCAACAAAGCACTTTTTACTTTGTCCCATGGAACAAATGCCTTTTTACCCGAACGTTGTTTTTTCAGCGCAAACTTGAGTATCCCATCCTTTAAGGCGCTCATATTGCTTTCGGGGACAATTTTACAAATGAAGCAACAGTATCTTTTAAGGAACTATAGCTTCTTCCTCCGGCTGCATTGACATGTCCTCCCCCATTAAAATAATTTCTTGCGAACTGATTTACATCAATCTTTCCTTTACTTCTAAAAGAAATCTTTACGTAGCCGTCAGACTCAACAAACAAAGCACAAAATACAATGCCATTAATTTGAAACGGCACATTTACCATGCCTTCTGTATCTCCTTTTTCATATTGGTACTTCTTCAATTCTTTAGCAGATAGCGATATATAAGCAACTTTTTCATTTGGCAAAACGACCATATTGTTTAAAGCCTGACCGAGTAACTTCATCCTGTTTCTGCTATAAGTGTCATATACATTGCTGTGAATTTGACTTTGATCCAACTTTGTGCTTAACAAATCTGCAAGAATCATATGCGTTTTAGAAGACACGCTGGAAAACCTGAATGAACCCGTATCAGTCATTAAACCTGTATACAAGCAAGCTGCAATGTCTTTATCCAATTTACTTCTGTAGCCACAGCCTTTGATTAAATCATAAACCAACTCACATGTACTGCAGGCTTTCACATCAAAAAAGTAATAACTTGGGAAAGCTTCCGGTTGTTGGTGATGATCTATTAAAAACTTAGGTGTTGACAAACTGGAAATGTAATCACCAAGCCCTTCTATTCGTTTCATATTGTTGAAATCCAAAATAAAAACCAAATCGCTTTTGTTTAAGACACTCTTAGCTTTTGCAGGATTCTTTTCGAAATTAATAATGCCTTTTGTTCCTTTCATCCAATTCAAAAAGGCAGGGAATGCATTCGGAACAATGACTTCTGCTTTAATACCGTTTTTCCTCAGTATCAGTGCCAGGGCTAAACTACTACCGATGGCATCACCATCAGGATTCATATGGGTTACAATTGAAACAACTTTACTCTTTTTTAATACCTGCTTTATCTTGCTAAAACTATCCTTCTTAGATTTCATATCCTGCAAAAATACAATATTTATATGGGCTAAAATGCTGATATATTTGCATAAAATGGTGTGAATAAATATCTTTGCGCCCAATTTAATAAGAAATGGCAGGAAATAAGACATTTACAATGATCAAGCCGGATGCTGTTGAAGCTAACAACATCGGGCCAATTTTAGCAATGATCAATAAAGCAGGCTTCCGTATAGAAGCAATGAAATATTTAAAGTTAAGCAAAGCGCAAGCGGGACAATTTTATGAGGTGCATAAAGAAAGGCCTTTTTATGGTGAGTTAACTGAGTACATGAGTTCAGGACCAATTGTAGCTGCTGTTTTATCTAAAGACAATGCTGTTGCTGATTTCAGAAAATTGATTGGTGCAACAGACCCAACAAAAGCTGAAGAAGGAACAATCAGAAAAATGTTTGCTAAGTCAATTTCTGCGAATGCAGTCCACGGAAGTGACAGCGATGAAAACGCCAAAATTGAAGCATCATTCTTCTTTTCAAATCTTGAGAGATTTTAATTGAAACCCCAACAAATGTTGGGGTTTTTTATTACTTATTCACAAAAACAAGAGTTTATTAAAAAGGTTTAGTACATGACCTTCGAATAATTAATTTTACCGCATAATTTTTCTTTTTATGGAGACTGTTAAAATGGATAACAAAGATTTTCAAACACAATTAAACAGCTGGATTTCCAATGAAAAAACAGCAATTGAGCTAATAAGCTATGTAGGAAAACTACTGTATGAGCGTTCTATTGAATTGATACTTTTCAGGAATCAATTACATGGCAGGAGTGCAAGCGAAATTTTGAATTTACATCAATATGCCAAAGACATTGTAAAGAAGCCTATTACAGTTGGCGAAACAGTTGCTTTGGCAAAAGCTATTTATGACGTTAATGTTGGTCCGGGAAGGATTGACATCGGAAAATTGGCTTTTGAGTGGCATAATGAGAAAGATAAATATAAATCTGAAAATGAATTCATTTCTGATAAACTGAAAGGATTAATCAACGGGAATAATTCAGTGTCGCCCAAAGATGTTGTATTATTTGGTTTTGGTAGAATTGGGCGTTTGGCAGCACGCGAATTAATTGCACAAGCAGGAAAAGGCGAACAGTTAAGATTAAGAGCCATCGTTACCAGAGGAAACAGTGATGAAGAAATTGTAAAAAGAGCCGATTTATTACGTACAGATTCAGTTCATGGACCTTTTCCGGGTACAGTAATCGAAGATTTAAAAAACAAAGCACTCATTATCAACGGACATACCGTTCACATGATAAACGGAGGCAATCCTGAAGATGTTGACTATACGGCTTATGGAATCAATAATGCTTTAATTATTGATAACACAGGTGTCTTTAGAGATGAAGAAGCACTTGGCAGACACTTAAAAGCAAAAGGTGCTGATAAAGTGTTATTA
>JBFWYJ010000421.1:0-2923 GCA_050186555.1 Bacteroidia bacterium | reverse complement strand
CCAAACGTTGCCATTTGCCTAAACTCTATTACAATTTCTTTTTTAACCAACTCAATTATTTGCTTGTTTAACACTGTGGGCAAAGTTATTGATTTATTGCCATGAAATAAACTATATTTGATCTCCGAATGTGTACCTGGCAATTGGGAGATAAATTAATGACAACCTACCACGACAAAGAGTGGGGAGTGCCTGTTGTAAGTGATAAAAAGCATTTTGAATTTTTAATTCTGGAAAGTTTTCAGGCAGGCTTAAGTTGGAAAACGATATTACACCGAAGAAAAGGGTTTCAAAATGCCTTTGCAAACTTTGATTGTAAGAAAGTATCAAAGTTTACTTCTCGAGATGTTGCAAAACTAATGAAGGATGAAGGTATTATAAGAAATCGTTTAAAAATTGAGGGGGCAATCAACAATGCCAAATTGTTCATGGATATTCAAAATGAATTCGGCTCATTCAATAAGTATATTTGGCAATTTGTAAACAACAAACCTATTATCAACAGAATTAAAGAGCAGAATAAAATTCCTGCTATATCAAATGAAAGCGACGAAATGGCTAAGGACATGAAAAAGCGGGGTTTTAAGTTCAGAGGCTCTACAATTTGCTACGCTTATATGCAAGCTATCGGAATGGTTAATGATCATCTGGTTTCTTGTCCAAGATATAAAGAGGTTAATCAATTAATTAAAGAGTTTAAGCTATGAAACAACTAATAGAGTGTGTTCCTAATTTTAGTGAGGGAAACGACTTAAACATTATCAAACAAATCACAGACGCAATGGAGTCTGTGGAAGGTGTCAAACTTTTAAATGTTGATCCGGGTAAAGCAACTAACCGAACTGTGGTTACAATTGTTGGTGAGCCTGAATTTGTTGTGGAGTCGGCATTTAGAGGAATTAAAAAGGCAGGCGAATTAATAGACATGTCAAAGCACAAAGGCGAACATCCCCGAATGGGCGCAACCGATGTTTGTCCTTTCATTCCGATAAGCAATATTTCAATGGAAGAAACTGCAGAATATGCTAAAAAATTGGCGGCTAAGGTTGGAAAAGAATTAAATCTTCCTGTTTATTTGTACGAGAATGCTCAAAACGATAAAAAAAGAAGTAATCTCTCAGTAATACGTGCCGGTGAGTATGAAGGCTTCTTCAAAAAAATAAAATTACCTGAATGGAAACCGGATTTTGGTCCGGCAGAGTTTGACGCAAAACGAGGCGCTACAGTTATTGGAGCAAGAGATTTTCTGGTTGCTTATAACATCAATTTGAATACTACGTCTACTCGTCGCGCTAATTCTATAGCGTTTGATGTAAGGGAGGCAGGTAGAGTGATGAGAGAAGGCAATCCTTTAACCGGAAAGGTTGTAACAAATCCTGATGGTACTCCGAAATCAATACCGGGCACTTTGAAATCCGTAAAAGCTATTGGATGGTATATTGAAGAGTATGGCATCGCTCAAATTTCAATGAACCTGACAAATATCGCTATCACACCTGTTCATGTTGCGTTTGATGAAGTTTGTAATAAAGCTAATGAGCGTGGCATAAGAGTCACAGGAAGTGAATTGGTTGGGTTGATTCCTTTGAAAGCTATGTTGGATGCAGGGAGATATTTTCTTCAAAAACAAAAAAGGTCAATTGGTGTCAGTGAGAAAGAATTAATCAAGATTGCCGTGAAATCTTTAGGCCTTGACGAATTATCGCCATTTAATCCGGAAGAAAGAATTATTGAGTACGTACTGAAAAATAAATCAGACGAGAAACTGGTTAGCTTAACTTTAAAAGAATTTGCTGATGAAACTGCCAGTGAAAGTCCCGCTCCCGGTGGAGGTTCTGTATCTGCATTTTTAGGCAGTATGGGAGCTTCTTTAGCTACAATGGTAGCAAATTTGAGCTCTCATAAAAAAGGCTGGGATGACAGATGGGAAGAGTTTTCTAAGCATGCTGAATTCGGCCAAAAAATTAAAGATGAATTATTGTTTTTAGTTGACGAAGACACTAGGTCTTTCAATGCAATCATGGATGCATTCTCTTTACCAAAAGGAACTGAGGAAGAAAAGAAAATAAGAACTGAAGCAATTCAATCTGCAACAAAATACGCAATCGAGGTTCCTTACAGAGTGATGAAAGCTTCTTTAAGCACTATGGATTTAATTAAAGCTATGGTAGTAGATGGTAACCCCAATTCAGTTTCTGATGCCGGTGTTGCGGCATTATGTTCAAGAAGCGCAGTAATAGGGGCATACATGAACGTAAAAATAAATTGTTCGGGTTACAATGATAAGACGTTTGTTGAAGAAACATTAAAAGGTGCTGAAACAATGATGAATGAAGCCGTTTCACGTGAAAAGGAAATTATTGAATTAGTGAATTCGAAAATGTAATTAATATGGCAACTAAGAAAGAAAGAGCGTCTTATGATGATATTTATATGGAACTGGCAGGGAAACTTGCCACACGTTCTCACTGTGTTAAAGCTCAGGTAGGAGCAGTGCTTACAAAAGATACAAGAATTATTTCTTTAGGCTACAATGGCCCTCCGGCAGGCACCCATAACTGTGACGAAGAGTGGCCCGAGTCCGGCTGTCCGCGAGATAGTAAAGGGAGCTGCTCCTTAGCCTTGCATGCTGAGCAAAATGCCATTTTGTATGCAGCAAACAATAATGTTAACATGAATGGATCTACTTTGTATGTTACATTAGCACCCTGTATAGCTTGTGCACGTGTTATTTATAACGTGGGTATTAAAAAGGTCTATTTCAAAGATAGTTATGCCAAATTTAAAGGAATTCCACGTGATGAGGGTGTTGATTTTTTAAGAAGATTTGGCGTTGAGGTTCATCAAAAAGATTAAATGTTTGGAAGGGTGAGGGTTTTATTTTTTATATTTTTTTCTTTTTTGCTTCCAGGTTTGATAAATG
>JBFWYJ010000420.1:0-2936 GCA_050186555.1 Bacteroidia bacterium | reverse complement strand
TTAATAATGTTGCGGAAGAGGTTAATGGTTACGAAGAACAGTTTTCCAGACTCAAAGCGCCTTACGGCGTTTATTCGATTCTCGGTAATCATGATTATGGTGACTATGTGCAATGGGATTCGCAAGAGGCTAAAGTAAAAAATCTTGAAGCGCTTAAGAAAAAACAAGCAGAATTTGGTTGGAAATTATTAATTAATGAGAACGTTTCCATTTCAAAAAATGGTCAAGAAATAAAGCTGCTTGGCGTTGAAAATTGGGGTGGAAACATGCGTTTTCCAAGATATGGCAAACTAAGTGATGCTCATGAAGGAACAGAAAATGTACCTTTTAAAATATTAATGAGCCACGACCCTAGTCATTGGGATATGCAGGTTCAACTAGAATATCCAGACATCGATTTAACTTTAAGCGGACATACCCACGGTATGCAAATGGGAATTGAAATTCCGGGCTTTAAATGGAGTCCTATAAAATACATTTATAAGAATTGGGCAGGCTTGTACAAACAAAACAATCAGTTTTTGTACGTTAATAGGGGACTAGGTTTCTTGGGTTATCCTGGCAGATTAGGAATTTGGCCAGAAATAACAGTTTTAGAATTGCAAAAGACTAAAGCTTAATTCCAATCACTGTAACATCATCAACTTGCTCTAGTCTCCCTTGCCATGTTACAAAAGCTTCATCTAGTTTTTCTTTTTGTTCTTTCATAGAAAGATGTGCAATTTCTTTTATGAGTGTTTTCAACTTCTTTGACATGAACTTCTTTCCGCTTAAACCACCAAATTGATCAGCATATCCATCAGTAAATAAATATACTTTATCTCCCTTATGTGCATTTATCTCTGTTTTAGTGAATGGCTTCATATGAGAATAATATCCTGCCGGCTGCTTGTCGCCTTTATATTCATTGACCGCAAATCCATTTTCATTTGATGTTAAATGAATAAGAGGGTTATTTGCACCAGAGAATTCTAATTGAACAGTTCCGTTCTCCCGCTTTTTTAATATTGATAAAACAGTAACGTCCATTCCGTCTTTTGCGCCGTCTTCTTTTCTCTCGGGATTTAAAGCATCAAGAATACCCTCCCTTAAATTATTTAGGATATCCGATGTGGAAATGCTTGTTTCAACTTTTGAAATCTCTTTTAATATACTTATACCTATTAAACTCATGAAGGCGCCGGGAATTCCGTGCCCTGTGCAATCAGCGCATACAACTATCGTCCTGTCCGGTAAATCAAATGCTTGGTAGAAATCACCACTAACAATATCTCTTGGTTTAAACAATACAAAGTGTTCGTTTAAAATTTTATTCATTACAGTCTCGGAAGTAATGAAACTTTGCTGAATTCTCTTTGCATAGTTTATGCTGTCCGTAATGTTTCTGTTTTTTTCAGCAATCTCTTGATTTGCATAAGACAAGGCATCGTTTTTTTCTTCGATTATTTCATTTTGTCTTAATATTTTAAAGTTTGCTGCCCGTATTTTTATGTATGAATAAACACCAAACGAAATTATTAAAACAATGATTGAATAAAACCACCAGGTCTTCCAAAATGGCGGTAAAATTTCAAATTCAAATTCAATCGGTTTTTTGTTCCAGACTCCCTCTCCGTTATTAGCATAAACAATAAACTTATACTTTCCCGGAGGAATATTCGAATAAGAGGCTTCGGTTTGGCTTGATACACGCCAGTCTGTATCAAATCCCTGAAGCATGTATCGGTACTTCACTTTGGTTGGCGTTGTAAGACTAACGCCTATATATTTAAAAGTTAAGTAATTCTTATCGTATGTTAATACTAAATTGTATGGGATATTATTTATAGTTACAGAATCACTGTATGGCGACCAGTCTGTTTCCTCAAAGAATAATTCTACAGCGTTTAACCTGGTTTTCGGCTCCAGCGTGTTTTCTTTGTCATAATGTTCATTATATACAACCAACCCCTTCGGACAACCAATTAAAAGCCTGTTAGACTTATCAAGAATAATTGCATTCTGACTAAATCCTGCGCCAATAAATCCATCGGCAGCTGTGTAAATTTTATAATTACTAAAATTATTATTTGCTCTAATCTTTAGTAAGCCTCCTGTAACACCAGCCCAGATATTTTGGTTCTTGTCAACAATAACAGAATAAATTTCATCCGATGACTCTGAAAGGCCTTCAGATATGTTTTTAAATTTTTTGTTTTTGTATAAGAACAAGCCGGAACTTGTTGCAATTATTAATTCGTTCTGCTTATATGGTATCACACATCTAACGCGGCTTTTCTTCAATCCATCTGATTCTGTATAAACCCTGGCCTTTTTTCCATCGTAAGAAATCAAACCGTCGTCTGTAGAAAACCACATTGTTCCGTCTGCACTTTGATAAATTGAATTCACAAAATTCTTTGTTATAAATGCTTCTTGAAAAGGCTCTATAAAACCGTTACTTACTAAAGCAACTCCTCCTTGTGTGCCTAGCCAGATTTGACCCGAATTATCAACATATATATCGTATACTGCGTTTAATTGGCTTTGCCTGTCTTTGCAATATATTCTTGAAATAATTCCCTTATCGAAATAACATAATCCGTTTGGAGTACCAAATAGCAACTTTCCTTCATGTTCAGTTATTGCCCAAATATCATTGTTTCCTTTAAGTTCAGCAATGCCTAGATTGACAACTTCGTTTCCTCGAACAAGTGTTACTCCATCTTTTGTTCCAAGCCACAAATTCCCTTTTTTATCTTCATAAACCCTTTTTACTTCATCGGCTAAAAAACCTTCTTTGGTGTTGAACATAACAAAGCGTTCGCTGGCAAGTTTTGATATGCCATTCTGGTCTGAAGTAAACCAAAGGTTTGTTTCTTTATCTCTGTATATTGACCAAATACTATTATTGACTAGTCCGTTTTCTTTTCTTATAACTTTGAAAACATCCTTTT
>JBFWYJ010000419.1:0-2936 GCA_050186555.1 Bacteroidia bacterium | reverse complement strand
TAAACTTTCGGTAATTTCTTTTAAATGTTGATGCTCCAGTGTTTTATAAGCATTGTGGTTTTGGTTTCTATGAGAAAAGTGTGTGTAATAAGAATGACTTTGTCCCGCACCGGTAGAACCTGTTGTTGCAGAAGCATGTATGGTTTCATTCAACATATTGTTCTTAGCTAATGGTAATAAGGCCAATTCAATGGCTGTTGCAAAACAACCGGGATTAGCAATTTTATTGGCTGAAACAATTTTCTCTTTGTTCAATTCAGGCAAGCCATAAATAAAGCCATTCGAATTTTCTTTATGTCTGAAATCCTGACTTAAATCGATAATTTTCACATTATCAGGCAATTTATTTTGTTCCAAGATTAATTTTGATTCACCGTGTCCTTTACAAAGGAAAACTACATCCATATTCGTATGTAATTCGTCTGTAAAATATAACTCAGTACTTCCAAACAAATCCTTATGAACTTCATAGACTTTTTTTCCGGCATTACTTTCGCTGTTGAGCATAGTTAATTCTATATTTGGATGATTAACCAACAATCTGATTAACTCTCCCCCAGTATAACCCGCAGCGCCAATAATGCCGGCCTTAATCTTGGTTTTCATAACTTAATGTTTTTTGGTTATTATGTACCTTATGATAAATAGCAGTTTGATTGCCAAAAATTTTGGTAAAACCTTTTACGTCTTCTCCTGTATAGGATTTGTTATTTTCGCCGTAGCTGCCAAATTCCGGATTCATTAAATCATTGGGAGATTCTATTCCGTTAATCGTAAATCTGTATGGGTACAAAGTAATATCTACCATACCTGATACGTTTTGTTGTGTGCTTTCAAAGAACGCTTCAATATCTCTCATGATTGGGTCTAAATACTGCCCTTCATGCAGCCAGTTGCCATACCATAAGGCCATTTGATCTTTCCAATACAATTGCCATTTTGTTAACACGTGCTTTTCTAGTGCATGATGCGCCTTAATAATTAAAATAGCACCAGCAGCTTCAAAGCCAACTCTGCCTTTAATGCCAACTATTGTATCACCAACATGAATATCTCTTCCAATGCCGTAAGGCTGACATAAATGATTTAAGTAGGTGATAGCCTCTGCTTTGTTTTCAAAAGATTCACCATTTATTTGTACTAATTCACCTTTCTCAAACTGAAGTTTTACATTCATTTGGTTATTGGTTTTTACTTCTGTTGGCCAGGCACTTTCAGGAAGAGGTAAATTTGATGTTAAGGTTTCTTTACCTCCAACAGATGTGCCCCATAATCCTTGATTGATGCTATATTCTGCTTTTTCGAAATTCATCTTAATACCATGCTCAATCAAATAATCAATTTCTGCTTGTCTTGTAATGTTTAAATCTCTGATTGGTGTTACAATTTGAGCTTCCGGTAAAATGATTTGGATGGCCATATCAAATCTTACCTGATCGTTGCCCGCACCTGTGCTGCCATGAGCTATCTCTGTGAAGCCGTGTTTTTTAGCATAATCAGCTAACATGACAGCTTGTACAATTCTCTCTGCACTTACAGAAAGGGGATAAGAGTTGTTTTTTAAAACGTTACCAAATATTAGGTACTTAATGATTTTATTATAATAAAAGTCTTGCGCCTCGATAATCTCATAAGTTGAAAGATGAAGTTGTTCAGCGTGTTTCTTTAAGTTAATCTTTTCGGATTCATTAAACCCTCCTGTATTGATTGTTACGGCATGTACATCGTAACCCAATTTGTTTTTAAGGTAAACAGCGCAATAAGTTGTATCTAGTCCGCCACTAAAGGCTAATAATATTTTCTTTTTCATTTTTTGTTGTTTTAGGTTTTAGTTTCAAAAAAGTACTTTGTTTAATTTTAATTAGTCGCTCCAAAATTTTCTTTTTGGCTTTAAAATCAAACCATCGTCGCTTTTCATTTGGATTGTATAACATCGCAGTGCAAAGGCAATTTTTCTTTTCCTTGCTCTGAAGAATTTGAAAGTTGATGCAACTTTCGCAGCCTTTCCAAAAGGCTTCGTCTTTTGTTAATTCAGAGTAGGGAACAGGTATATATCCTAATTCAGAATTAATTTTCATTACAGCAATGCCGGTAGTTAATCCAAATAGTTTGGCATTTGGGTATTTCTTTCTAGATAGCTTAAAAGCTTCTTCTTTGATTTTTTTGGCTAAGCCGGATTGTCTGAATTCAGGAGAAACAATTAATCCGGAGTTGGCTACATATTCACCGTGACTCCATGTCTCTATATAGCAGAAGCCTGCCCATTGTCCGTTTTTTGACAGAGCAATAATGGATTTTCCTTCCAGCATTTTTTGCTGGATGTAATCAGGACTTCTTTTTGCGATTCCTGTTCCTCTGGCTTTCGCCGATTCTTGCATTTCATTGCAGATGGTTTCTGCAAAATGTAAGTGACTTAAATTGGCCACTTGCACAATAAATTGTGACATATTTTAAAATTTGAATAAAAAAAAACGAACTCCTAACGATTCTTGTTAGAAGGAATAGAACTACCCGAATTGAAGACTAAATCAACGTCGGATAGAAAACACGGGTCGGACAGGGAATAAGAAAAACGTAAAAGGATTAAAAAAAACGCTCTTGCCCAAGGAGTTGAGTTTACCGTTATTAGCGGCTGAGCAAAGGTTTTTTACAATTGTTTTCATCTTATTAGACTACTTGTTTTTTAGTTTTAGGATGCAAATATGAAAAAAATAATTTAATACGGACAAGAAAAATTATATTTAGAGCTAATTTTTTATACTAAAATGTTTTAAGAGAGTAAATATTTTTATTTGAATTTGAATTACTACGCGCCTGCCTATCGGCAGGCGCGTAGTATTACAGCAATTTACTCTTTAATCAATTTGGTTTGGTATCTATTTTCTCCAGATATAAATTCGATAAAATAAATTCCCGTCTGTAAAACTGACAAATCA
>JBFWYJ010000418.1:0-2961 GCA_050186555.1 Bacteroidia bacterium | reverse complement strand
TAGCGGGCTTCCCTTTACAAAGCATGAAAGTTGTTTTAACTGATGGTTCTTACCATGCGGTTGACTCTGATTCATTGTCCTTCGAAATCGCTGCAAGAACTGCATTCCGTGAAGCATTGCCAAAATGTAAGCCGGTATTAATGGAGCCAATCATGAAAGTTGAGGTTTTGACGCCTGAACAAAACATGGGAGATGTTGTAGGAGATTTAAACAGACGACGCGGGCAAATTGAAGGAATGGACAGTAAAGGAAATTCTCAAGTAATTAAAGCTAAGGTGCCATTATCTGAAATGTTTGGTTATGTAACTCAGTTACGTACATTAACATCAGGTCGTGCAACATCTACAATGGAATTCAGTCATTATGCTGAAGCTCCTGCTAACATTGCAGCTGACGTAATATCAAAATCAAAAGGAAAAACTGAAAAAGTATAATTAAAACACAATATCGTTCTTTATAATATGAGCCAGAGAATTAGAATTAAATTAAAATCTTACGATTATAACTTGGTTGACAAATCAGCTGAAAAAATCGTAAAAACGGTAAAGTCTACCGGTGCTGTAGTAAATGGACCAATTCCTTTGCCTACTCACAAGAAAATTTTTACAGTATTGAAATCGCCACACGTTAATAAGAAAGCGCGTGACCAATATCAATTATGCTCTTACAAAAGATTATTGGATATCTACAGTTCTTCATCTAAGACTGTTGATGCTTTAATGAAGTTAGAGTTGCCTAGTGGTGTTGAAGTAGAGATTAAAGTTTAACAGATTTAATAAATAGAGAAAATTATATAATAAAAACAAACAAAAATGTCTGGATTAATTGGTAAAAAAATAGGAATGACTAGCTTCTTCGATGCCAATGGTAAGTATGTACCATGCACAGTTATTGAAGCAGGTCCTTGTGTTGTTACACAAGTAAAAACCAATGATAAAGACGGTTACACTGCACTACAATTATCTTTCGGAGAAAAAAAGGAGAAGAATACTTCTTCTGCAATGAAAGGTCATTTCGCAAAGGCTAGCACAACGCCAAAGCGTAAATCAGCAGAATTCCGCTTCTTTACAGAGGAGAAAAACTTGGGCGATGTATTAACAGTTGACTTGTTCAACGAAGGCGACTACGTAGATGTAATCGGAACTTCTAAAGGTAAAGGATTTCAAGGTGTTGTAAAACGTCACAATTTTAGTGGTGTTGGACATGCAAATAAATCTCATGGTCAGCATGACAGAGAAAGAGCTCCTGGTTCATTAGGTGCTTCTTCTGATCCTTCTAGAGTAATGAAAGGTATGCGTATGGCCGGAAGAATGGGTGGAGTTAGAAAGAAGATTCAGAATCTTCAAGTAGTTAAAGTAATGGCAGAAAAGAACGTATTATTAGTTAAGGGTTCAATCCCAGGAGCTAA
Organism: Bacteroidia bacterium; assembly: GCA_050186555.1. Taxonomy (GTDB): domain Bacteria; phylum Bacteroidota; class Bacteroidia; order B-17B0; family Aurantibacillaceae; genus Aurantibacillus. The sequence continues at coordinate 1,553 of JBFWYJ010000418.1, read as the reverse complement.
TGGTTCTTACATATTAATTGAGAAGTAATCATGCAAGTAGAAGTATATAACATAAGCGGTAAGAAAACATCAAAGAAGGTTGATTTATCCGATTCTATTTTTGGAATTGAGCCGAACGATCATTGTATCTACTTGGATGTTAAAAATATTTTGGCTAACCAACGCCAAGGTACGCATAAAGCCAAAGAACGTGCAGAAATTGCTCGTACAACCAAGAAATTGAAGCGTCAAAAAGGTACTGGTGGAGCCCGTGCAGGATCTATGAAATCACCTGTTTTTGTTGGTGGTGGTAGAGCTTTCGGTCCACGCCCTAGAGACTATTCTTTTAAGTTAAATAAGAAGGTTAAGAGTTTAGCAAGAAAATCTGCTTTAACCTACAAAGCAAAAGATAATTCAATTACTGTTTTGGAAGATTTCAATTTTGAAGCTCCAAAAACAAAAAACTTTGTTGAATTAATCAAGAATTTAAACCTAGACGATAAAAAAACATTATTAATCATTGGCAGCAATGATAAAAATGTTTATCTATCATCAAGAAACTTGCAAAAGTCAAAGGTTATTCCTGCAAGTGATATCAATACTTATGATATCCTTAACGCGGATAACGTGATTTTAGCTGAGAGCTCTGTTAAGGTTATCGAATCAATATTAAATAAGTAAGATGGAAGTATTAGTAAAACCAATAATTACGGAAAAGATGTCAACACTCGCAGAGAAGTTGAATCGTTTTGGTTTTGTTGTAAATAAGAGTGCAAACAAAATTCAAATCAAAAATGCGGTTGAGAAGACGTATGGTGTGAAAGTTGCTTCCGTTAACACTCAACAATACGTTGGTAAGGTTAAAACAAGAAATACAACCAGAGGGTTGGCTATCGGAAGAGTAAATCGTTACAAAAAAGCGATTATCACTCTGAAGGATGGTGAAACAATAGATTTTTACGCAAGTATATAATAATTAAAGAAAACCAAAATGGGAATTAGAAAGTATAGACCATTAACACCAGGTTTGCGTTACAAAGTAACATCTGATTTTGCAGATATTACTACTGACAAACCAGAAAAGAGCTTGGTGAAGTCTGCAAAGCGTTCCGGAGGTAGAAATAATGCCGGAAAGATGACCATGCGTTACATTGGTGGTGGTCACAAAAAAGCATATCGTGTTATTGATTTTAAACGCGATAAAGATGGAGTAGAAGGAACTGTAAAATCGATCGAATATGATCCTAACAGAACTGCTCGTATTGCACTAGTATATTACAAGGATGGTGAGAAGCGTTACATTATAGCACCAAATGGATTAAAAGTCGGTCAGACCATTAATTCTGGTAAAAACGTTGCCCCTGAATTAGGAAACACATTGTTCTTATCAGATATTCCTTTAGGAACTATCGTTCATAATATTGAGTTGCGTCCCGGTCAGGGAGCTACTTTAGCTAGAAGTGCCGGTTCGTTTGCACAATTAACTGCACGTGAAGGAAAGTACGCCGTGTTACGTATGCCTTCAGGTGAAGTGAGAATGATCTTAATTACTTGTAAAGCTACAATAGGAGCTG
>JBFWYJ010000417.1:0-2969 GCA_050186555.1 Bacteroidia bacterium | reverse complement strand
ACTATTTCAGGTCTGACTAAAAGAATGTTTCTACCAATGACAGAAAGAAAGGATTATGATGCTACAGCAATGAGCACCGTATATAAGTCATTGGCATTTGGAAATATTACTACAACAATTGTTAATGTTCCTACCGGGAGTTCAAATAATTTAACAGGCACGCTAACGCCTATTGATCCATACAATAATAATTCCAGATGGGCGTATGTTAATAAAACCTCAGGAGGATTTTCTAATAAGCATGTCTACGCAAATGCTGATGCTCCAATATACAATTATTACACTTCAAATAGTGGCGACCATGCATATACCGGTAACGGCTATGTCTTTTTTGAAACACCAATTGGATACGAAGTATATGGCGGAGGTATTCGCACGAAAAAAATCAAAAGAATCAATAGCTATAATGAAGTTTATGTAAAAGAATACACTTATACTGATGGGGTTGCGACTGATGAAGCAGACAGGTTTGAATATCCAAGACTGAAAACGCTTTGCGCAGAAAGTGTATTAAGATACGATTATCTAAGATCAAAAAATTACACCAAGTTAAATATGTCTCCAATGATTGGTTACAGTAAAGTAATAGTTAAAGACTTAGGGCGCATCAATTCTGATAATGGAAAAATAGAGCTGTCCTTCATTGTTGATCCAAAATCGGAAGGAGGGATATTTGATTATGACCATTCAATTACAACTTATACTAGTTCTGCTACCGGGAAAGTGAATCGTTTAATGGAGTGTACAAATATTTTCGGCAACATTTTCGGAGCGCAGAAAGAAACCAAAATTTACGATAAGAACGATAATATGATTTCTAGAAGTGTGAATGTTTATACTACGACCGAACAAGGCGCTTTGGTTGAGGAAGTGTATTTCACCAATGGACAATATGATGTGACAAATTCAATAAACTCTTATTCAGTTAACATTCTTAGAGATATTCCGGTTGTGCTGAAGGAAAGCATCAATTATGGTATGGGAACGAAACAAATTAGTTGCACCTTAAAACGTGATGAATTAACCGGTGAGACCACTACTATGGAAGGAATCGCTATGAACAATAGTTCATCAAACACTTTCAAAGTCCCTGCCTATAAAAAATATCAGGAAATTGAACATTTGGATTTTGAAGATGCTTCCTTAAGGAAGATGATTCCGCTTGGTCATGATATGTTTTCATATAGCAATGTTGATTCAACCTTAACTGGAACTCTTGCCAATGGTTACTCAAACAGTTTTGTCGGTTCTGCTTATAATTTACTTTCAAAGAAAGCAAGAAAACGTGAGCTTGCTAGCGGATTGTATTACACAACAGAGGTTACTTTACCTTACTATTATAACAATCGTTCTTTTGTGTATGATGCAGGCACAGGTTCAAATAATTTGTATGGCTTGTTAAGTAAAACAACTTCTGGCCTAGACTCTTTGCCTGTAACGGCACTTACACATTCTGTATTCTCAGAGAATAATTCATCCTATGATTGGAGATTAACAAATGAGGTTACTTTACTTGATTATTATAAGAATGTTGTTGAAACACGCGATGCTAATAACAGATACAACGCTGCTAGATATGGTTACAACGGCTATTACAAAAGTGCTGCTGCAAGCAATGTAAATTATCCTAGTTTTACCTTTTGTGATTTTGAAACACCGCCTTCAGGATCAACTAATCCAGCTTCCATTGATGGCGACTTAATAATAAACAACCACACTTTCATTCCTTACACTACAGTCGAACCTCATTCAGGCAGCAAATGTATACAGGTAACAAGCACTGCCATTACATATTCCGTTAAAACGCAGAAGAGCCCTGGAGGAACTTTGGATATAGGTCTATTACCAGGGAGAATTTACAGAGTGGGTGTTTGGGTGCATAATACAAACTTGAACAAAGCAGAAATTCAGGTGGCTATAACCGGAACAGCTAATAGCACATACCAATCAACTCAATTGACTGCAAATTCAACTAATAACTTAATCGCTACAATTGGAAATTGGAACCTTATTCAAATGGATTTTGAAATTGATCCAACTTTTGAAACTGGGATAAATGATGACGTAACCATATCGCTACAAACCACCGATGGTTCTACCGTATATTATGATGATTTTATGTTCCATCCGGTTGAGAGTGGATTCTCTGCAAGTGTTTATAATCCTAGAAATGGAAGAGTGAGTGCAACGCTTGATGAAAACGGTTTTGCTACAAAATATAAATATGATGCCGCCGGAAGGATGACTGAAGTTTGGAAAGAAATTCCGGATGTTGGATACAAGAAAATAAAAAAATACACCTATAACTACGCCAGAGGCGCTAATAATTAATAACCTGAAAAAAGAATAAAAATGAAAATCATTTACACTATTGCAATAATGACAATTTGTTCATTAGGCTATTCACAAAGTAATCACCCTACAGTTGAGGGTATTAAAGCTAATTGCAAATCCGTACAATCAGGAAATCAAAATTTATCTGATATCAAATGTATACCACAAGCAACGATTACCTTAAAAACAACCAATAACATAAAAAAAATACACTTGAAACTAAAGGATTTGCAGAGTAACGCACAAGTGTATGAGGCTAACTACTTGTTAACTCAATCAGTCCAAACAAATACAGCAGGATATAAGCAATTCGAGAATCAAAGCGGAGTTGTATTTATTTCCCCTGGCGAATTGATGACTTTAAAGCCAATGAAATACGAAATACAAACAGAAGATAACCAAGGAAATCTATCAACGGTGTATTCTGAAGTACATTAGAATAATAGATGACATTGCCTCCCTTTTTTATAATCAGAAATATTCAATATGAAATTAGTTAAGTTATTTGTTTCTATTGTGGGTTTGGTGTTTTCCCAAACATTACATTCCCAAATCACAGCAAAAGCTGCACCAGATCATTTACCTCTTAATAGTAGTGATACGCTAGGTAATATTTACTTAAATGTAAGCGGAGG
>JBFWYJ010000416.1:0-2987 GCA_050186555.1 Bacteroidia bacterium | reverse complement strand
AAAACCACCAGGGAGTAATCGCATATCTTTCGGAAATTATTTACTATGAAACCGGCGAATTGGTTCAGCAATTATTTGAAGAGGGTAAGGTTCCATTGATTTTAATTTTAGATCGCGTTACGGATGTTAGAAATTTTGGAGCCATTGCAAGAAGCGCAGAATGCGCCGGCGTAGATTTTGTTATTATTCCAAGCAGGGGTGCCGCTCAAATTAATTCGGATGCCATAAAAACCAGTGCCGGCGCCCTGCATAGAATCAAAGTTTGCAGAGAAGATAATTTGAAAGAAGTACTTGATTTGTTAAAGCAGTATGACATTCAAATTGTTGCTTGTCATGAAAAAACCGAAAAACTCATTTATGATGCAGATTTTAAAAAAGCAAGTGCAATCATTATGGGAAGTGAAGAAAACGGCATCAGTGGTGAATATTTGAAAAGAAGTGATTTACAAATTAAAATCCCAATGGCTGGGCAAACGGCATCATTAAATGTTTCTGTGGCAACCGGCATTGTTTTATTTGAAGCATTACACCAAAGATTAACTTCGTGATTCGTTTCTTACAAAAAATAGTTGATTTCTTTGTTTACTCCAATATTTTTATTGCTTTAGCAGCCTTTGTCTTTACGCTGCAAACTGCTATAGAGTTTAATCACTCTGCTTTAGCAGCCGGTTTTTTTGCCTTTACTAATTTTATTGCCACGTTTTCGCTCTATAATATTCAACGTGTTTATCAAAGCAGCGTTTTCTCAGGAACAGAAAAGCTTTCATGGTACGTTAAAAATAAACGACTCTTGTTTACATTGATTTTAGTGTTCTGCAGTTTGTATTTACTTGTATTTATTCAGCAAGCTCAATATTTTATCACAGGTTTGTTATTATACATTCCGGTAATTGCATTAAGCTTATTTTACTTCGTACCACCATTTAGCTTGCGACAAAAACCATATTTCAAAATCTTTATTATTGGATTGGTTTGGGTTTATACCTCTTGCTTTATTCCATTGTTATATGAAGGTATTGATTTAACCGGGGTTGCAGTATTTTCTCTAAGTGAATGGATGTATATTATTGCTCAATTTTTGTTTATTTCAGCTATATGCATTCCATTTGATATAAGAGATATCAATACCGACGATCAATTGGGAATAAAAACCTTGCCCGTACAGTTAGGTGTTGATCTTGCTAAAAAAATTGGAATGGGTATGCTTGTAGGATATATTCTTTTGTCTCAAAATATTTACCAAGGAATTGTATTTGCCATAACAGGCGGACTTGGAATTGCATTGATATACTATTCGCAAGACAAAAAGCACCGTTACTATTTTTCTATTCTAGTAGACGGGCTTATTATCCTGCAATTTATGTTGTACGTTTACCTATTTTCTTACTAAAGCTGTTATTTGATTTTGCAAAACGGTTCTTTGTATTAATGTAAGATGGTTTAATGCTTCAATTAATGTAACTGAAGATTTATAGCTTCCTCCTCTTATAGGTGAAAACAAATCGTTCTCCGGTAATTTAAGCGGAACGTTTTCGCTGTTATAAGCTTTTATTAAATCCTGCAAATCGGCTGCCAATTCAGTTAGTCCGCCTGTTTCAATTGCGCCGGCAAATGAGTGATCACTGATTACCAATTCTCCACTGCTTAACGCTTTAATCGGATCATTACTCTCAGTTTCTAGCTCAAGTAACTTAGTTTTGATTTCTGATGCTGTTTTTAATAATTTCTCACTTATGCCTAAATTGCTTTCTGAAGAATCATCCTTTGAAAAAGAAGTGATTAATTGCTCTTCTGCATTAAGTAATGCCTGGTCACTGAGAAAATTCTCTGTAATTCTTTCCAGTCGGTAATGTGTTGATCTGGGAGATCTCATCAATGTAAACAATAAGCCAATTGAACAAACAACAATAATAGAAGAGACAATTGTGTTCACTTTTGTTTCCGGATTTCTAATACCGGTTATAAAATAAAAAGGCAAGAATAATAGTATTAACATTACCAGTGAGCCTTGCATCATGATGTTTGCAAATGGCCAATGAAATACCTTGAACATAATTCCAAGACTCAACAACATGCCGGAAAAAGTTCCCAATCCTATAGTTACTTTATCTCTTATTTCTTTTTTCTCTTTTATTTTAAGGATAAACATTAATGGGAGAAAAATAAAACTTAGGGTTACAATTCCGGTTAATATTCCAACAGCGGCACCCGGCATGTGTAACAATTTTAAAATTATTCCGGCACTTAAAAGTCCTGCAGAAGCTGCTCCGGAAATGATCATCATTTTTTTCATAGTGTAATAGTGTTTAAAAATTATTAAGGAGATTGTTTCGTCTTCTAATTCTTTCAATTCACTTTTAAAAAATTTCTGAATTGTTTCGGAGTAGAAGTTCTCGAAGTCCCCACTTTCTTCGAGATCATTCTCAACGATACAACATATGTGATCCAAGAGGTTTAACTGCAGGTCCTCAATCGTAACGCCACGTGCACGAATGTCGTTAAGAATAAAATCAATATGTGTATCGTTGAGTTGGTACATAAACTTTAGATCGTATTAGGACCTAGGTTTAATACTATTTTCATGGTTTGCATAAAATCTTTGAACTCGTTAACGCGCTCATCACTTCTTGCCAAACCTGTTTCGCTTAATTTGTAATATTTTCTTACTCTCTTTCCGATATATTCTTTTTCGGTTTCCAACAACCCCTCCGCCTCTAGCGCGTGTAATGATGGATACAATGCCCCTTCAGTAAGTTGAATTTTATTTGAAGTAAGCTCTTTAACTTTCTGTGTTATTTCATAGCCATACATTCTTTTATTTTCTTTCAAAAGTTTCAGAATGATGGTCTTTAATGTGCCTTTAATTAATTCAGATGAATACATAATCTTTGCTTTATATCGTAATACTTAAGACAAAGATACATAGTTTTCTTATGTATTGGAGATAAATGTATTCAAAATTTTATAAGCTATTGATATTCAAGTAA
>JBFWYJ010000415.1:0-3045 GCA_050186555.1 Bacteroidia bacterium | reverse complement strand
AGTATATGGGAGACATCAGCTCCAACATGCCCTTTGGAAAGATTTACTAAAACTATTTTCTTTTCGTCCATTGCTTTTCTTAAAGATACTTCTTCTGGATTTTCAATTAAAACTCGTTTTATAACAGGATGAACAAGCATTCCACCAATTTTATTCAATACAGGTAATAAGTCGTATTTATGATATTCTTTAAATTCCCGCTTCCAGAATTTTTTTACTGAATCGCTTTTGACATGCATTATTGCTTCAGTCCGGAAATCTTTGTTAAGTAAAATTTCAACAATGTCAGCAATAGTGGCTTTAGGTTGATCCAACAAAGTTAGAATTGCGTGCCTTAAGATATGCTCTAATTTAACACCCCAAGCACTATCCCAGAGTTTAGAAAATACATCTAGAATTCCCGATGCGACCAGTGAGCGTTTTTCAGGCGAAACTTTTCTAAACGGATTGTATTTCAATTTTAAACTGGCATCGGGAATATTAAAATAAATTAAATCGTCCTTCCGGATTTCCGGAATACTTCTAACTACCTTTTCAACCAAGTCTCCGTGAGGATCAAGTAGACAGCATCCTCGTCCAGCTTGAATGTCCTGAATAATCATTGTCTCAATCAATGTTGATTTACCAACTCCGGTTTTCCCAATGATGTAGGTATGCATTAATCGATCTGCCTGTTTTATTCCGAATAACTTATTATGATTTCGGTAAGTTGTCTTGCCAATATAAGTTATATTCGAATTATTAACATTTTCCATAATTCTATATTGACTGAATGCGCATTTTCAACCAAGACAGTAAAAATTACCAATAAGTCATTTTCTACCATCTACATTTTCGAATAATAACCAATATACTTTGGACATGGAAAATGAGACCAAGAAATTAAAACCAGTCCTATTTATTCGTGAACTCTGTAAAGAAAAAACAGAGGAGCAAATCTTAGAGGCAGAACTGAATTTCACAGAATTTCTATTGGTAATTAAAGAAGTAGCTAACCGACTAGAAATGGAAAATAAAACTCTAGCAGATTTTGACGATTAGTATTAAGAAGAGTAAAATAAAAATATTACTATGAAAAAATTATATGGATATATACGGGTATCTACCGTCAAACAAGGTGCAGGTGTTTCCCTTCAAGAACAAAAAGAAGCGATAATTCGATATGCTGAAAAACATCAACTAACTATTATAGATTGGTTTGAAGAACAGGAAACGGCAGCTAAACAAGGACGACCATTATTTACTAAGATGATGAGGCAATTAAAGGACCAAAAAGCGAATGGTGTTATATTTCATAAAATTGATAGAGGTACGAGAAATTATAGGGACTGGGCTTCTATTGACGAACTAATTGCATCCGGCTCAGAACTTCATTTCGCTCATGAAAGTCTTGATATGAATACAAGAGCTGGTCGCCTTACCGCCGATATGTTAGTGGCATTAGCTACCGATTACATCAGAAATCTTCGTGAAGAAGCTATTAAAGGCTTATATGGGCGTTTAAAACAAGGTCTTTATCCCTTTTATGCACCAATAGGATACTTAAATAATGGTGGTGGACAAATTAAGACTATAGATAAAATTAGAGCTCCATTAATAAAAAAAGCATTTGAATTATACGCCAGTGGTAAATACAATTTGGAAACTCTTACAGATACAATGGAGAAATTTGGATTGAGAAATTCCAAAGGAAATATCATCCATCTAACTGCGATGGCATCGATTTTACACAACCCATTCTATACTGGGGTAATGAAAATAAAAGGTAAAACATATCAAGGTAAACATGAACCACTTATTTCTCCAAAATTGTTTATCGAAGTTCAAAATATCCTAAAAGGTAAAACAAATTCAAGAATAGTCAAACATGATTTTGTGTTTAGACGAAAAATAAAATGTATTGATTGCGGATATTCTTTGATTGCAGAAACAAGAAAAGGGCACACTTATTACCGCTGTCAGACCAAGGAATGTTCGACAAAGTCTATTCGCGAAGAACTAATCTATGAATCTGTAAAGGACACTCTTGCTAAAATTAAATTTCAACCGGTTGAAAGTGAAATGTTAAATGAGCTATTAACAAAAGCTCAGCTTAATTGGTCTGAAACGCAAAAGGGACTGGAAGAATCATTGCGAATGCAAAATAATAAATTAGCTCTGAAATTAGAACGACTTACCGATGCCTATTTGGAAGGTGTTATAGAAAAAGGACAGTTTGATGACAGGAAGGGTCAAGTAATGATTGAGCAACAAGAATTAAAAATCAAAGAAGGTCAGCTAGAAAACCATAAAGAAGCAATTTTTAGAAAGGCTAAAAATTTCCTCGGACTTCTAAATGACCTTAAAAAATCATTTATTATCGCAACAATTGAAGAAAAAAGAAAGATCCTGAAATACATCACCTCGGACTTTACAATTCAAGGAAAATACTTAATGATTACAATGCAATCACCCTTCAATGAGATAGCAAATCGACCGGATTTTTTATCAGGTGAGCTTAATCGAGATACCCCTCGGACAAAAATTGTCGATTTGGCAATTTGTTTTTGCGAAAAGGGTTCTCCATTAACTGATAAATATCACTCTTGCACATTTTCCAATACTAGCACATTTGAAGCTGATTTACCAGAAAATTTAGAGTTTAATGAAGAATTTGGTCTTCGAGAAAGAATGCAAGGATTACTAGATTTAATTCTCGAATACTGTAAATCAAATGAAGTTGGAAATGATTTTAAAAATAACTTAGATGAACTACTATGATAATTCATTACACCCAAGTGCCGAATATTCTCTTAGATACTTACCTTCCCCAACTTACAGAATCAGAATTAAAAATTATGCTTGTAATTATCCGACAGACGAATGGTTGGATTGATAAATTTACCGGCAAAAGAAAAACTAAGGACAGGATAACTCAAAGTCAGTTTAGAATTAAAACAGGATTATCGAAGAGAATCATATCTAAAACGCTCAAATCGCTTTCAGATAAGAGCTTAATCCGAATTTATGACCGGAAGCATAGTTTACTTCTAGATTCATTGGAAA
>JBFWYJ010000414.1:0-3058 GCA_050186555.1 Bacteroidia bacterium | reverse complement strand
GACCCGGCAAATAATTTGATAGTTGTTTTTCTAAGTAATCGTGTGTTTCCGGATGCAGAAAAGAATTTATTGGCAAAATTGAGCATTAGAGGAAAGATTCACAAAGCTTTTTATGAAGCAATAAACTCCGAAGAGGTAAATAAAGATAAGTAAAGCGTAATTTACTTATCTTTAAGGCTTTGTTTTAAGTTTGTTAAAGTATATCTATATTCTTTTTACGGTTATTCCGATTTGGTATTCTGCCCAAGTTGATAATTCAAGTCTTTACCAAAATGTAAAAAGCGATACAACTATGGCGGAAGCAGTTTTTGTTAAGCTTCAAGGATTGGGTTATAACAAAGACATTGAAAACTTCGGGCCGATGATTGATGGTTATACGTTGTTTGGATACCAGTTCAATCCGCAATTGGGTTATAAATTTTCTAAAAATGCTTCTGTTGAAGGAGGTATATACCTAAGACAAGACTTTGGTCATTCCGGTTTCAATGAAATATTACCCACTTTTTCCATTCGTTACCAAGAAGATGACTTTAAAATGGTGTTTGGTAATCTTGATGGAAGTTTAAATCATGGTTTAATTGAACCAATTTATGCTTTTGAAAGATTCATGACCAATAGAATGGAAACAGGTGTTCAATATTTTCTTACCAAGAAAAGATTCGATGCAGAGCTTTGGATTGATTGGCATCATATGCTTTACCGTTTGGTTAATGATTATGAGCGGTTATTAGTTGGTATTAATACCAATCTATTTAAAATAAACACAGAAAAATATGAATTTAGAATACCATTTCAAGGCACTGGTCGACATAATGGCGGACAAATAGCCAGAGGAGGGTATATCAACGGTCCGGATAAAGAAGGAGTTTATACCCATTTGAATGGAAGTGTGGGAGTTTATTTCAAAAAGAAGTTGGATAAAAAGCATTTGAAGCATGTTTATTTTGACACGCGATATGTTTGGAATAAGAATAATACGAAAGATACTTCAGTTTTTGTTTATAAACGCTTTGGAGACGGTATGCTTGCAAATATTGGCATGAATATTTTTGGTTCAGATTTAATGTTGTCGTATTGGTATGGAAGTGATTATATAAGTGAATTTGGAGGACCTTTGTATTTTAGCGAATCAACATCAGTTACCTATGCAGGTACTTATAAAAGTTTCAGAAATTATTTGATTTTACGATTGACGTCAAAATTCCAATTGGCAAAACAACTCACTTTAACATTAAGAACCGAACCTCAATGGGACATAGATTTTCAGCGATTTAGTTGTGACTTTGGCCTGTATTTAAACATTGACGGTATAATAGGCTTAAAGAAAAGGTAAGCGATTGAGCATTTGATTTATTAGTGTTTTTTTATCAATTAGCCTTTTAATCTGTATAGTTTTGTTCCTAATTGTCCAGTTTCCCAAAAATGTCAAAATTCTTACATATGTATATCATTCCTCATAGTTGAATTTCATATACTAGGTTGATATCGGAAATTTGTATCAACAAGTAAAAAATTTAATAAAATGGAAAAGTCAATTAAAAGTTTAGTTTTAGCTTTAGTTTGTATCTTGTTTGTTACAACAATTGAAGCAACAAATGAGCCGTTAAGTAAGGCTGATTTTGTCATTAACGGAAGAATAAATCACTCAGGGAAAAGCCACTCAAAAAAATGCAAAATTACCTTATATCATGAAAACACAGAGTTATATACAATTGAGAGGAAATGGGGAAGAGAATTTGAGTTTGATTTGAAAAAAAATGTTTGGTACACAATTAAAGTTGAGAGAGAAGGCTTTCAAGATCTGATGATTAGCATAAACACTCAAGTTATTGATAATAAGCTAATTAGGGACAACGTTTTTTATTTTGAGACCGCCATGATTTCTAATGAGGAGGCAAAAACTTACAATCCCGAGTATTTGGAATTTCCATTAGGCCATGTAGAGTTCAATCCCCGTAAAGGCAAATTGTTAGCCAGGGAAGCATATACAAATAATTATTTTGCATCTATAAAAAATCTGAACGACAATAAGAACGACCTTGCGCATAATAATAAAAGCGATGAAAAAATTGCAGATATTGCTATGCAGTATGTTTATAAGTCAGATTTAGCAAAGGATCTTTGTTAATTGCTGTTTTGGTGATAATACTAGTGTGTTTAACAGTTTGTTGGTAGTTCAAAAAGAGCGGCAATTTATTTCGGCAGTTCGATACGAACTACTGTACCTACGTCTAGTTTACTTTTTAAAGTAATACGTCCGTTCATTGCTTCCACTTGTAGTTTTGTCATATGTAATCCTAGACCTTTTCCTTCTTTGCTTAAATTAAAGCGTTTGTATAAACCGAACACCTGATCGCCATATAATTTCATGTCGATACCCAGTCCGTTATCGGATATGGTAATTATGGTATGTGATTTTTTGGCTACATTAATTCTAATAACCGGGTTTCTTTCTGGTGACTTGTGTTTAATAGAATTGCTTATCAAATTAAAGAGAATGCTTTCTAAATATCTTTTTAGAGTGTATATTTCCTCAGAATTTTTCTGAATATCTATTTGAATATCTGCTTTTGTTTCCTCAATTTGCTTCTTTAAAAGCTCTTTGATGTTTATGAGTAGAGAAGGTATAGATATCTTCTCTTTGTTTTCGTTTAGAGGAACTTTAGCCGTTAAAATATTATTCAGGTCCTTTATCAAAGCATCTATGTTGTTGGCAGATTCGCTAAACAAGTCAATTATTTTATTCCTTTCACTATCATTTATATTAGGCATTTTAATCAAATAGCATAATCCTAATATTTGCGCTATCGGTGCGCGTATATTATGAGAAACGATATAGCTGAACTGCATCAGGTCGTTATTTTTTCTACTAAGTTCATCCAATAATTTAGCATTTAGGTTTTTCTCTTTTACTCGTTCTGTTACGTCTTTTGTTATTATTTGTAGCAAGTCATCACCACTATCTGATTTTACCCAGCCAAATGAAATTTCTAATTACTACTTTGCATCTTCAGATTTAATTATCTTACCTTGAACGTTTTCTGGAATTTTTTTATGT
>JBFWYJ010000413.1:0-3074 GCA_050186555.1 Bacteroidia bacterium | reverse complement strand
ACCGCACTATTATTGAGGAAGCAGTAAAGGCATATTCAACTTTATTGAAATCTCTCTGTGAAAGTAATTTTAAAAAAGTATATAATGCTTGCAATTTAAAGAGTGGGAATTTTGAGGGGAAAGATCAGGAATGGTTTAAAAAATCAGTTTCGGATTCACTTAAAAATGCTGTCTTGGAAAATCAAGTAATAAATACATCTGAAGGTAAGCAGAAATTGGCCGATGTTTATGTCCCTTACTCCGAAACAGAGGAAACATTTAATGATTTTTTTGCGATTTGTGGAAAGACAACGTTTCCAATTCCATTAAAAGAGGAGGCTTTGGAATGGTACAAGATTTTAAATTTTTCAGTGTTTACAAATGAAAAATTTGATTTAAAGACATTGGTTGAAACAATTAAAAACCCAGCAAGAAAAAAGACTTCTGAGTCCCTAAAGCAAGATATTGATGAGATTGCCTGGCTCAATGATTTAATTAAATACATTCTACAGTTTGAACAGCAGATACTACTACAAAAATATGCCTTAATTCCCGTTAAAAGTGGAAATGTAAAAACTTCAAAGAGTGAGTTATATTGGGATGATGGTATCGATGTCAAATTAATTGAAATACACGATTTACTTCACAGCAACACTTATAATGATATTTTATTACACAAGTCGCTTGAAGAATTGGGTGAAAAATTATGGCCATTAGATAAGAAAAAGACTGAAGCTGATGTTTCGAAAATTATTGACGGTTCTTTCAACAACACTGGTAGCATTAAAATTACACCTGATTTTGTTAATGCACTTCAACTCCTTTTTTCTTGGACAGATTTAATGCTTGATTCTGAATTAACGGATAAATTTCCAATATTCTCAGCTAATAAAGCAAAACTGATGTTAGACACTTTGGGAAGTGATAAAGAGAGGAACTTAGCATTTGATATAATACGAAGTGATAAAAAGGAATTGTTAGCCCGAATTGCGGTTTCAAAAATATCAAACAATGATTTGGAAACCATCATTGACAATCAAAAAGATTTCCTGATGTTTATCAAATGGAAAAATAGTTTCGTGGATGATGAAGAAAATGCCAATGAAGAACTTGGAAACATTGGTGAAAACTATCTTTTTAAATGGTTGCAAAATAAATACAAAGATTCAACTGAATATGAGGTTGAATGGGTTGCTAAAACAAGACAAGAACCTAACTACGATTTCGAAGTACGTAAAAATGGCAAACCTTGGATTTTTATTGATGCTAAAACAACCAATCATGGTATTTCAAATTCAGATACAGTTCCTTTTTTTATGAGGAAAGGTCAATGGGACTTCTTACCAACATTAACTAAGGAACAAATTTATTTTATTGCTCGTATTTTTATTGAAAATGGTGACAATATCTCTATTAAGTTTTTAAATATTAAACCTGAAGAGGTTATTAAATAAGTTCATTTACGCCCTCACCGCACTCCTCAATTTCTTAACTGCCGTTACAGCATCAGCAGAAGTATCAATAAAATACTTAGATACCCAAATAATACCATATACCAAGGCTCCGATAAAGATAACCCGTACATAAGGGTTTTTCGTAACATCTTTGATAAGGATTTCCTGCGCCTCGGCAATTTTCATTGCTCTTTTTGCTTTTTCTCTTCTATCCTGGGAAGATAAATTGTTTTCGTTTTTCATTTTTTTTCTCTTTTATGGCTTGTACAATCAGAATTACTAATTCCACTGCTACAACAGCTCCTGTGGTCGCAGCAATAGTAAATGCTTTCTTTTTGAATGCACTGAAGGATTCTATCAGCTTCGCGTTTTGTTTTTCCAGCTTTATCAGCTCTGCCGGAATATCCCGGATAAATCCGAGCTCCGGACACTCAATGAACTTATGCATATTGAATTATTTTAAAATTGTTATTCTCCGCTTTGGAGTAAGCCATTTCGTAAACACAGTACCAAAGAATTCCATTCTCCTGGAAACTATTGGTGAGAACATTAAAATTGAAACCTGCTCCAAGCAGGAAATCTTTGCTCTTTACTTTTTCTTTTGAAGTACCCAGAATGTTTTTAAGAACAGTACGGTTTTTATCCAGGACTTTATCAAAAGAGGATTTAATCTTTCGTTTATTGTTTGCGATATTGTTGTTATATCTGATCTGATTTTTCCTGTTAGCGAACTTCTGGTTGTTTCGCATCTTATAGAAAGCTTCACCGGTTAGTAGATCTTTTGCTGTTTCCATGATGTAATTTTTCAGCAAATATAATTCGTGAATTGCCTAAAAACAAATATAATTAACTGAAAATCAATAATTTAACTTAAATTAATGTAAATTAATCTATGTTAATGTAATTAGGATTTAAATGGAAGTGCTTTGAAAATAAATTGATGCAAATGAATTTACATTCAATGTAAACTGATGCGAACTAATTTGAATTGAAGATGAGATTTTTACCGTTCCTTTTCCGAAAACATAGTAAAATCAACCATTAGCAGAGCATTGAAGAATGTAATTTAATTTATTCACTGAGGTGATACAAAGTGATCCGATAAAACATACAATGAAACACATCAAAAAGAATTTCCGGCATTCCTGGTAATCATGGAAATGACAACATCAATCTTATTTTTTATGTTTTCATCTTACCACATTACTACAACTACTACATCAACTACAAAATTCCACAAAACATTTTTATAACTCTTTGATATATATTTATCTATTCTTATGTAGTAGTGTAGTAATTGTAGTAGAATATAAATAAAAGATTTATAATAATTATGCAGAAGCCATAAAACCGTTGTGTGTAAAGGATTTGAATAATATGCTGAAAATAAAAGGATGTAGTAACGAAAGCCTGAAATGTAGTAGTCTGGGCAATTATACTACTACATTGGGGAAGGAAAATAATCTATTTGCTTAAAAAGGATCCGCTTCGGCAGGCTGGGAAGTAAACTCTTTTTTAATTTCCTGCTGATAGCTTTCCTCGTCCATATCAGAACGCTCAATAACCGCATAAACCTTTCTTGGGCTGCCATTAACACGTTTGGATATAGCATTTCCATACCCAAGGTTGTCCATTGCAGCA
>JBFWYJ010000412.1:0-3078 GCA_050186555.1 Bacteroidia bacterium | reverse complement strand
TGATAAAATCACCAATTGGCCCGTAGAATTCAAATACATTAACGGTTTGTTTATATACAATGTTGGAAGTTTTGTTGAAGCAAAATTTGCCAAATCTTCAAAAGATGAAATGATTGCTTTAGGAATAACAGACGCCTTCGTAGTTGTGTATAAAGACGGCGTAAAATTATTTGGCAGTCAGGCAGCCGAATATCTTAACAGGTAAATGGAATTTGAAATTGTCGCAGCCGAAAAAGAGGATTTATCACATCTGATTGACTTACTTAATCAACTTGAACTGGACTCACGTAATATTTTGTTACACGAGTTTATTCTTGCTAAAAAACAAAATCAAATAATTGGATTCATCAGATTAAAAAAACATTCAGAATGTTATGAATTATGCTCGTTAGGAGTTGTTGAACCTGAGCGTTACAAGTACGTGGCAACAAAATTAGTTAATGCGCTGTTGAAAAAGAACAAACAACCATTGTATCTCGTATGTATTATACCTGAGTTTTTCAAGCGATTTAATTTTAACATTGTTACTAAATTCCCACAGGAAATGAATGATAAGCTTGAGTATTGTATTAATTCATTGCCTGTGGAGGAACAATATGTTGCAATGAAGCTGAATTGATTCGATATTGTTAGTAACTATTTTGTGGTTTTGGCGTTATAAAATTGCTATTAGATAAATTTGAAAATGCACCACTACATTCGCATTTTATTAATTTTTGGATTTTTGTCATTTAATTCATTTGCCCTTGCGCAAACTGACAAACATATGTTCAAACAGAAGCGCGAACGAAAAAGAGTCTGGAGAAGATGGCGCAGTAACAGAGAGGCATACAATCCATATTTGGATAAAAAGGCAAAAAAGAAGCCAAGTGCTAAAATAGCTAAGGGCAATCGAAAAGAACAGCGTCAACAAAGACGAGAATTCAAAAAGCAATTGAGGCAAGGAAAAAGAAATGTTAGAAAACATTCAAAAGTCAGATAAACTATTCGTATCTCAAACTTTCAATCGGATCAAGTCTTGAAGCTCTCCTGGCAGGTATGTAACCGCTGATTAGCCCAACCAGAATACAAATTACGTAGCCTGTTATCATCCAAAACCAAGGAACAAAAAATCCTATTGACATCACGGCACTAATAACATTTCCAATTATTATCCCAAACAATATTCCACCGCTTCCTCCTATTAAACAAATCACGATGCTTTCAATTAAAAACTGATTTTTTATTGTTTCCTGGGTTGCTCCCAATGCCTTTCTTACACCAATCTCTCTGGTGCGTTCTGTAACTGTAACCAGTAATATGTTCATTAAACCAATTGCTGCACCAAATAAAGTGATAATGCCAATTATTGTAGCGCCCATTGTAACCTTACTTAGATTCTCAATTAATAAATTAGCTAAACTGTCGGCTTTTATGATTTCGAATTCATCTTCTACACCTAAAGGGGTCTTGCGTATTATCCTGAATAATCCTGTTGCCTCTTCTACCATCAAATCCAAATTTTGAATATTATCAACTTTTACGTTAATTGTAAAATTTGGATTATTACCTCCAAAATAAATTCTTGAATTTGTAAGAGGAATAATCCCAACTTTATCACCACCAAATCCAGAACTGGAACCTTTGGTTTTTAGAACACCAATAACTTTATATTTCAAAGCGCCTATAGACAACACTTTGTCAATAGGGTCAACCTTACTGAATAACAATGCCTCAATGTCTTTACCGATAATTACTAGAGGCTTACCAGAAATAACTTCGTATCCTGTAAAATTTCTTCCCTTCTCCAACTCATATCCTGCTGTAGCCAAATAATTTTCATCACTACCAAACACCTGAACATTGGGATTTGTTTTTTTATCCTCATACTTAAATCTGGCAGCGCCTGCAGCCATAGTTGATACAGAAGTCAGAACAGGAAGATTAAAATCTTTTTTAAAGCGCATTGCTTCTTTAAATGTTATCGGTTTGAAACTTCTTGCCTTTCGACCCTTTCGACCTATTCTTACGCCAATGTTTCCATTTCTGATGGTAAATGTATTGGAACCCATGCTGGTAAAATTATTGTTGATACCACCTTTAATTGCATCTATAGCGGTAAAAATGCCAACTAATGCAGTTATACCAATACTTATGATGAGCATCGTGATTATTGCTCTCAGCTTATTGGATTTAATAGAATCCATTGCCACCTTGATATTTTCTTTCAGGTGTAAACTCATAATAACATGCCTGCAATTGTAGCCGAAAGATACGATGCGAGTGTTCCGCTAACCAATGCTCTCATTCCTAATTTCGCCAAATCTGCCCTTCGCTCCGGAACAAGCGCTCCAATACCACCGATTTGCATACCAACGCTGCTAAAATTAGCAAAACCACAAATTGCGAAACTGGCAATTATCAAAGCCTTTTCAGATAGTGGCTGATTCATATGATGTGTTAGTGTATCAAATGCAAAAAATTCATTAATGGCCAGCTTTTGCCCCATTAACATCGCCACCTGACCTACTTCCTCGGTTGGTACTCCCATTACCCATGCCAATGGATAAAACATTTTTGCAAAAATTGTGTCTAAGGATAATTCAGGATGAATGAAATGCAGTAAATAATTAATAAAGGCTATTAATGCAATAAAACCAATTAACATAGCAATAACATTAATAGAAATTTTCATTCCATCAGATGCACCATGCGAAATGGCATCAATTAAATTTGCGTGCTGTTTCTTTACTTCCAATGTTACTTTGCCTTGAGTTACCGGAACTTCTGTTTCAGGAAAAATAATTTTTGAAATTACTATAGCTGCAGGTGCCGCCATTAAACTTGCAGTGAGCAAGTACTCTGCCTTGGCTCCCATATTTACATACACAATCAATATACCGCCCGCTATACAAGCCATACTACCTGCCATAGATGTCATTAATTCGCTTTTTGTCATAGATGCCAAATAAGGACGAATCATTACTTGCGCTTCAACTTGTCCGACGAATGCACTGGCTACATTGCTTAGTGCTTCTGCTCCACTTACCTTCATTATGTAATTAACTCCTTTAGCAATAACGGACACTACTTTTTGCA
>JBFWYJ010000411.1:0-3091 GCA_050186555.1 Bacteroidia bacterium | reverse complement strand
AGCTTTCAATCAACTCGCTGGTAATCGAGCTTTGATTAACATTAGGCACAAGTACAATTTTGTTCTGGGAAATCGCAGAGAAATACAAAGGGAAATCATGTCTTTGAAGAACACTATCCCTGGAGAAGCTTTTGGTGACTGCATCATATTCACCTATAGACACAATACTTTTTTTATCCGGCGTAAACAACCATACATTTATTCGTTCTATTCTTAAAACAGCTACAATTCGCCGGCCAAACTCAATCATTAACGCTTCAATATCATCCTTTTCAAGAACATGGATTTTAGAAGCATTATCTAATTCTTCCGCCAGATTTATTGAGTGTTCCTGCATAAAAGAAAGAAGTTTATTATTAGCCAAACAGATAAAGCGTTATTTAAAATATTGGTTACTTACTAATTTCTGTTTGGCGATTGAGCGATTTTAATGGTTAAATATACAACGCTGCAACTACAAAAAAAAGCGGGGTCCAAAAAGTTGTTTTAGAAAAGAGTCATCTCAAACGAAAAGAAGGCTGAAATTTTAAGCGGATTTTAAAACAAACTTAACTGGTTATTATTTTTCGGCGGCCTTACTTTTTGCAATTACTCTATTAAACGAATTAGAGTCGGGTTCAAAGTTGTATTCCATCGCCTGGAAAATAAGTGTTAAATTTTTTATGGCTTTTTGTTTATATTACTAACCATTTTAGTTGTATGCAACACTATTTATAGTAATTTTTTTTAAACAATGCAATTCGATCCGGACAACAAAATAGTTAAACTCTGCGCCCAGGGAATGGAAAAAGAAGCAGAAGGTAAAATAGAGGAAGCAAGCGAACTCTTTCTTAAAGCATGGAACAAAGCAACCAATGATTTAGAAAAATTTATATCCGCTCATTATGTCGCCCGCCATCAAAAGTCAATTGCCGAAAAATTAAAATGGGATGAAACCGCATTAAACATAGCGCTTAACATAAATGATGATAAGATAAAAGGCAGTTATCCTTCTCTGTATTTAAACATTGCTAAAGGTTATGAAGACATGAATGACCTGCATAACGCACTAAAAAACTATCAGTTAGCACTTTTTTTTTCAACATCATTACCCAAAAACGGTTATGGCCAAATGATTTTATCAGGAATCAATAATGGTATTAACAGAATAACAAAAATACAATAGTTTATTTCCACAATTGTCCAGCACATTACTCATACTGAGGAAAAAAATTCCTTAATACACTTCCCATTTTTATTTGTTAATAATTTTCTGAATTAAAAACACTCTTACAATTTAAATCTTCCTGTTGATTTATGGATTTGGCACGATTTCTTTATCCATACTATCATTCAACCACTATTATATTATGAAAAAAATAATTAGCATTTTTTGTTTGATAGCCGGCGGCCTATTGTTAGTCATTTGCCTTGATTCCTGCAGCGGCTCTACTATGATTACCGGTACATGGAAAAAAGCAGATGTTGACAGAAAATATAATCACATTCTGGTTGCCGCACTTTCTGGTACCACAACGGGCAAATCTATATTGGAAGAAGAACTCGTACGAAATTTAAGTACCCGTGGCTTAACCATCACTAAAAGTATTGATATACTGCCACCCAATTTTATTAATGACGATAATCACAAACAACAACTATTAGATTCTATCCGGGGCAGCGGTATAGATGCAATTTTAACAGTATCTCTTATTGATCAAAAAACCGAAACGAGATACGTACCAGGCACTTACAATTATGCACCCTATCCATCATTCGGTTATTACGGCACTTTTTGGGGATATTATAATTACTGGTATCCCCGCTTTGAAACACCCGGCTATTATGTAGAAGACAATGTATATTTTCTCGAAACCAATATTTACGATGCCCGTTCAGAAGAACTTATCTGGTCTGCACAATCCCAAACTTACAACCCCTCAACACGTCAATCATTTTCCCAGGAATTTGCCAGGGATATAACAGCAAGGTTAATTAAAGAGAAAATAATTTAGGGCGTTAACTAACCATTTAATAACATCCAAAATACTAGGTTCATTTCATTGTGATTAAGAAAAACAATGTAAATTTACCCGTATGGAAATACTTGAAAATTTAGACCCTTTACTCAGGGCGTTTTGGTTTATTGCAATACCTGTAAGCCTCATCTTTATTATTCAAACCATCTTAACTTTTATTGGGGCTGATGCATCCGACGGCATTGATGCTGACTTTGATAGCAACCTGGATGGAACAGATGCTCCCTTCCAACTGTTTTCTTTAAGAAACCTCATTAACTTTTTATTAGGCTTGAGCTGGACAGGTATTTCATTTTATAATACTATATCAAATATCCCCGCACTTATTATATTATCATTAATAGTAGGTGTTTTATTTGTGTATTTTTTCTTCATTATAATCAAGCAGATTCAGAAGCTTGCCGAAAACAATTCATTTAAAATTTCGAATACATTAAACAAAACCGCAGAAGTATATTTAACAATTCCCGAAAACAAAAAAGGAAAAGGGAAAATCATGATAAGTGTTAACGGCTCCTTTCATGAACTAAGTGCAATGACGGAAAACGGTAAAATTGAATCGGGTTCGGTTGTTAAGGTTGTTAAAATAGAAAGCGATAATGTCCTAATTGTTGAAACCATTTAATTCTAGATAATATGTCACCTATTGTTATTATTGTAGTAGCATCAATTGTTTTTTTTGTAACTATTTCGGCTTTAGTATCCAGGTATAAAAGATGCCCCTCTGACAAAATACTCGTAATATATGGACGAACAGGAGGTACCTCTGCGAAGTGTGTACATGGGGGGGGCGCCTTTATCTGGCCGGTGATCCAGGATTACGCCTACCTAGACCTTAAACCATTATCCATTGAGGCTAATCTAACAAATGCGCTAAGCCGTCAAAACATTCGTGTTGACGTACCATGCCGATTTACAATAGCAATCTCCACAGAAGCTGACAATATGAATACAGCTGCTGAAAGGTTATTAGGGTTGTCATACGAGCAGATACAAGAGTTAGCTAAAGATATTTTATTCGGCCAGCTGCGTTTGGTTATCGCCACCATGACCATTGAAGAAATCAATTCTGA
>JBFWYJ010000410.1:0-3092 GCA_050186555.1 Bacteroidia bacterium | reverse complement strand
CAAGTAGAAATTTAAATCAAGAATTAAATTTTAATCCTTCAAAAAGTTTGAAGTATTTATTTATAATGTACTTTATTTTCCAATTTGCAATGCCTTTCAGGTATTTGTTATATTCCGGAGATTTATTCTGGACTGAACAAGGTTATCGTTTTTCGTGGCGAGTAATGTTAATGGAGAAAGCAGGAACTGCATTTTTTTATGTGAAAGATCAAACCACAGGCAAAGAAGTGGAGGTAAATAATAAAAGTCATTTAACATATCTGCAGGAAAAAATGATGGCTACTCAACCTGATATGATGATTGATTATGCTAAGTACCTTAAATCATATTATGAATCAAAAGGGTTTAAAAATCCGGAAGTCAGAGCCGATTGCTTCGTTACTTTAAACGGTGAAGGATCAAAACCATTTATCAATAACCGGGTTGATTTAGCAGCGGAGTCAAATTCATTTCTAAGCAATAAAACTTGGATTTTACAATATAATTGAAGTCGGTAGTATACATATTTGTCATTCTTTTATTTTCCTTTCTTACCAAGGCTCAGAAAGATTCTATACCGTTCGATAAGAAATTATATAATCTGGATGAGGTTGAAATCAAGGTTCAAAAGGACAATGATTTTGGTATCTCAAGATTAAATAGTGTAGAAGGAGTAATGATACTAGCCGGAAAAAAAACGGAAGCAGTTTACGTTCAGGATTTGAATGCGAATCTAGCTACTAATAATAGCAGACAATTGTTTTCTAAAGTGGCGGGTATCAACATATTTGAGAATGATGGTTCCGGCACACAGATAGGAGTAGGAGGGAGAGGCTTAAACCCCAATCGCGTTTCAAATTTTAATACGCGACAAAATGGATATGATATTTCTGCGGATGCTTTAGGTTATCCTGAAAGTTATTATACACCGCCAACAGAGGCAATAGAGAGAATTGAAATTTTGAGAGGTGCAGCAGGATTGCAATTCGGAACACAGTTTGGAGGTTTAATTAACTATAAATTCAGGCAAGCGCCAATGAATAAGAAAATCTCAGGACTATTCAGGCAAACTGTCGCCTCTTATGGTTTATTTAATTCATTCAATCAAATCGGTGGTACATTGGGGCACGTACGGTATAATGGTTTTTATCAGTACAAAACATACGATGGCTGGAAAGACAGGACATCATTGGTTTCGCACAACGCATTTTGTTCTGTAGAATTGGTTAAATGCGCACGTTTTTCAATTGGATTTGAGTACACCCACTTGAAGTATTTGAGCGAGCAGCCGGGAGGTTTAACAGATAAACAGTTTTTGAGTGAGCCATCTATAGTTAACAGGAGCCGAAATTGGTTTAAAGTAAATTGGAATTTAATGTCTTTAAACGCAAATTATCAGATTTCAGAGTCTGCAAAAATGAATCTCATGATTTTCGGTTTGAATGCATCAAGAGATGCACTCGGCTATTTAGGTAGAATTGATAGACCTGATGATACTTCTGCGAACAGAAATCTTTTGGCTGATACATATAATAACATTGGAAGCGAATTGAGATTATTGAAGCGATATAACTTGTTTGGTTTGAATTCTCATTTTTTAATAGGTACCAGATATTATCGTGGAAATACAATAAGAAATCAAGGGGATGCAAGTAAGGGCGGCGATCCTGATTTTAAATTTATCAATCCTGAAAATTTGGAGAATTCTTCATATGAATTTCCTTCAGAAAACATTTCTGTTTTCATGGAAAATATATTTCAGATAAATAGAAAATGGAGTATAACTCCAGGAGCCAGATTGGAATATATAAGTACAAATTCAAAAGGATATTACAGACTGTTAAATAAAGATTTAGCAGGCAATGTTTTGCTGGATATGCAGATTGCCGATAACAGGTCTAATAATAGGTATGTTTACTTGTTTGGATTGGGCAATCAGTTTAAAGTAAACGAAAATTTGGAATGTTACTTAAATTTCAGTCAGAATTACCGCTCAATTAATTTTAATGACATGCGTGTTGCAAATCCAAACTTTCAAGTGAATCCTGATTTAAAGGATGAGCATGGTTATACTATCGATGGTGGATTAAGGGGAATCATCAAAAATGTACTTTACTATGATTTGAGCGTTTTTAACTTGATGTATAAAGACAGAATAGGAACGGTGTTGGCAACAGATTCTATCACCTATCAAATTATCAGGTATAGGACCAATGTAAGTGATAGCAGGAATGTTGGTGTAGAAGCATTTGCAGAACTCGACTGGATGAAATTAATCAATAAAGATTCGAAACATAAATTATCTACTTTCTTAAATGGTTCTTACATCAATGCCAGATATATTAATTCAAAGCAATCTGCGTATTTAAATAAGTTTGTTGAATATGTTCCTGAGATAATAGTTAGAACCGGAATTAATTATGGCTTTAAGGGATTAAAATTAAATGTTCAATATTCTTATACTTCTCAGCAGTATTCGGATGCTACGAATTCTGAGTCTTCACCTTCAGCAATATTTGGTGTCATTCCTGCATATACTGTAATGGATGCCGGCCTTAGCTACGAGTTTAAAAAGTTTACCTTTATCACCGGGTCAAATAATCTGCTGAACGCATCTTATTTTACAAGAAGAGCTGAAGGTTACCCGGGACCGGGCATTCTTCCTTCAGACCCAAGAAGTTTTTATTTTACCTTACAATTTAAATTTTAACTTAAGCGTGTTGCTTTTGCAGACGTTTCTCTCCAAAATCTAATATTTTATCAATAAAGTCATAAGGCTTATATTGATTGATAGCGGCTTGATGGAAAATACATGTAGCAGGAGTCATTCCGGGTAATGAATTTACTTCAATAAAAATGACTTCAACATTGTTTTCATCATAAACTCTGACAAAAGCGTCTATTCTGCAATAACCGGTAACGTTTAATACTTTTGCAGCAGCACCCAATGTTTGTTTTACTTTCTCACTGATTTTGTTTCTGCTAGCATTGTTCTTATCATATCTTGCAGGTGTAATATTTTGCCCTTCTCCGGCAAGAAACTTTTCTTCTAAACTTAATACATCGCCTTCGGTTAACGCTTCGGAGGCTTCAAACACTTCATATAGATCGGA
>JBFWYJ010000409.1:0-3093 GCA_050186555.1 Bacteroidia bacterium | reverse complement strand
TAATACTAATTGTTTTCTTTATATTAGGTTTCATTATGTTGTTACCTTTAGTGAGAAAACCTTATTTAAGCAAATAATTTTTATTTTCCCCAACTCTCCAACCGGTTAGCCTTTCAAGAAAGAACAAAAATCTATTTTTAATACCTACTTTTATTTTGGTTGGGTCATAAACAAACTTCCACGTGGCGCTTTTCACTCTATCGCTATAAACAGCAGGATGAGTTCCTTTATAGAGTTCCAAAAAATCAATGTTTGAATAATCAAACTCTTCAACGCTGGGAATATTTTTACTCATCCATTCATCATCGTGCCACATCTTATGAAATGTTTCTTGCTTTGCTTGCTGCATCTTAGGTGGTTTTACCCATCCATAATGATAAATAAAGGCTCCTGTTTCCTTTACGTTAAGTTTTTGATTGTTCAATTTTCTAAATCCCTGAGCGTCTTTATAGGAACGTATATTCTTATCATTTCTAATAATTCTTATCTCATTGCTATACCATCGTCTGCCAACTCCAATATAATTATAATGTCCATAAAAATGCTTGTATTTAAATAGCAGTCCTTCAACTTTTCTATTCGCTAAATTGCTTTCCATTGATCTTCTTATCCTCTCCAAATCATCTTCGTGGACACACTCATCAGACTGGATATAAAAGCACCAGTCAAATTCTGACGGTATGGCATCAAATACTTTATTTGTTTCTTCTGAAAGAACTAAACCTCCTATTCTATTGTTATCATTCCATACCGATTCTATGATTACAATTTTGTCTGAATTAAGAGATTCAATCAGCTCTAATGTTTTATCCTCGCTATTTCCAACTCCCACATAAAATTTATCGCAAATTGGTAAAATACTGTTTATTGCCTCAACGACCGGATAGTCAAGCTTAACAGCATTTCTAATAATAGTAAAACCCGCAACTTTCACAAACTAAAATTACGGGTTTTAGATATAGAATCAGATATTATTTTAAAATTTTATCTCGATACAGCCTTCCATCAATTGTTTTTACTGATAGAATATATAAACCTGAAGGTTTTTCAGCCAACGAAAAACTATAATTACTTGTGCTCAATTCAAAGTGTTGAATTTCTCTTCCAGATAAATCGTAGACATATAAATCAGAGATTAACTCTTTACTTCTTACATTATATCCATCTTTGAGATAATTTACTGTAATTCCAACATCATCAAAAGAATTACCTTTAATATCCGTTGCAACTAAGCAGGAAGTAGTATTTGAAATTAACCCGTTTAATACAGTTGCAGTAATTGCAGTCAATGAACCTGTATTAGGAATTACAGAACAAGCATTAGTTGTCATCATCAATGAAAAGGTAGTTGGGGCAGTAGTTTCAGTAACTGCACAAGACATATTTCCATTTAAATCTGTTTTCAATAATGAAAACGGACCGGCTGTTTGATTATAATTATAGGCAATAAATAAATTTGAATTATTTTTTACCATATATGGATCACCAAAAATTCCACCACCGGCAACGTTGTATTTATATGAGCTTAGAGTAGTGTTCATTGAACCTGCCGTATCAATTATTGCTAGTTGTTTTGGCCCACCCATTACATAAATTTTTCCATTCTCATAAAAACTTTCTGAGCCGAAACTATATGTTCTCCAACTTGAATTTACAGGCAAAGCATTTAAACTTGAGTCTACTTTGAGCATTACCCCACCTTTATGCAACAACAAAGTATTCCCTCCTATTTTGCTCACTTTATGAGCTTGTGCATTGATAGATTTTACAACAGGTGCATTTGGATTTACCACATTATCAAGTTTTGCTACATAGCTATTATTCACACTGTAACTACCAGACAAATAAAGCGTTGAATTATTAAATTGCTCTATTGATTTTACGGTACAATTTTCTCCCAAAACTTGCATAAAATGTTGACCAATCATGTTTCCATTAGAGGGGTCAAATCTTCCCAAATATCCTCTGCAGCAATTTGTAGATGGGCCATTCGTAAAAGTATTTCCACCTAATAATAAATCACCATTACTTAAAATTTTTGAACTTGACAAAGTAAGCATATTGCAATTTGGCACTACGTATGACTTAAAATAGTTAAGCGTTCCATTACTTGTGTCAACGCTGGCTATACAGATGTTACTAATTGTTACGCTATTGCTTGTTGATGTAGTTTCTCCGGCAATGATTAAATTCCCATTATAAGCTTGATATTGTTGGATATTGCCCATGCCGGCGTAAACTTTTTTCCATATTATATTCCCATCTAAATCATTCTTTTGTATACATGGTCCACTTGGAGATATGCTCATATCCAGATAAGTGAAAAACAAATTTTGACCTAGTAAAAGCGGATTTATCTTTTCGTAGCCGGAATTAAAATTATAACTATAGTATTGGTAAAGTGTAGATTGAGACTTAGCGAAGAGAGTATAAAGGCAAAGAATCGATAATATCAGCTTATTTTTCATGTTTTTATTTTTTTTTTGATGCAAACGTAAGTAATTATAGTATTCCTAAAACGGTAAATGAACAAATAATTCGCGCAAATGAGTTAACTCATTATTTCGAAGAGTGAGAACTTAATTGATGAGATTAGAATGGATATCCAATTCCAAAATTAATAATTATTGAACGCCAAGGTTTCTTATTGAATGTAAACCTATCACCCTCATCGTACTTAGGGTCTTTAATTGGCATTGCAAAATCAAAACGAAGTATTAAAAAATCTAAATCCCATCTTAAACCAATCCCGCCGCCAAATGCAATTTGTTTGTAAAATTCTGTGGCAACAAATTCGCCATCCGGTTTATCCAGCGCTTTTTCTCTACGCCAGATATTGCCCGCATCTCCAAACAATGCTCCATAAAATGATTTCACGATATGAAAACGGTATTCAATATTGCCTTCTAATAAAATATCTCCAATTTTGTCAAATCTTGTTGAGCTTAAAGTAGGGTCGTATCCACCCGGCCCCAAAGTTCTTGCTCTCCAAGCTCTCACACTATTAGGACCTCCGGAGAAGAAACTTTGCTCATAAGGTAATACATTTAGGTTCTTTAAAGTCCACCCTATTCCACCTGCCATCCTATAAAC
>JBFWYJ010000408.1:0-3116 GCA_050186555.1 Bacteroidia bacterium | reverse complement strand
AATTATGACACCTAAAGGCGGAATCCAGCCTCATAAGCGCTTTTCTGTTCAGTCTAACCGTAGCGAAGTGCTATTCGTGGATTATATGGCAGAGCATCTTACTATCAATGGCCGTGCAGGCATCATAGTTCCTGAGGGTATTATTTTTCAATCAGCCGGAGCATATAAACAATTGAGAAAATATCTCATTGAAAATAATTATTTGTATGCAGTTGTTTCTCTCCCTGCCGGAGTATTTAATCCATATTCCGGTGTAAAAACTTCAATTCTATTTTTAGATCGTGAGCTTGCAAAGAAGACGAATAATATTCTTTTCATAAAAGTAGAGGCTGATGGATTAGATCTAGGCGCACAGCGTAGAGAGATTGAAAAAAATGATTTACCAGAAGTCTTAAAAACTTTGAAGAATTATAAAATAGTATTGCAAAGTAATAAAGAGTTTTCCATTGAAAATGAAAATGTTCTATTGGTTGAAATCAATAAAATCAAAGAAAAAGATGATTACAATCTTTCAATAGATCGTTATCGTGAAAATGGGAAAGCAAAACAAAGCCATTTTGAAATGGTGAGACTTGGAGATATTGCTGAAGTTATCTCAGGTCAATCACCAGAAAGTGAATTTTATAATGATAAGAAAAATGGGATGCCTTTTTATCAAGGCAGAACAGAATTTGGAGATATATTTATTGGCGAGCCAAAGACATGGACAACTAAAATCACGAAAATTGCATTGAAAAATGACATTTTAATGTCTGTGCGGGCACCCGTTGGGCCAGTTAATATAGCAACCCAAGAAATATGTATTGGCCGTGGCCTTGCTTCAATTAGACCAAAAGAGCGAATCCTATTAAGATTTCTTTTTACTTATTTACAAAGTATTCAAGGAAATATCAAAGGCAATGGTGGAGCAGTATTTGATAGTATAAATAGAGATCAAATAATGGATTTACAAATTCCACTTCCTCCAATCGAAATCCAGCAACAAATAGTTTCAAGAATAGAAAAATATCAAGCCATCATCAATGGAGCTAAACAGGTAGTAGATAACTATAAGCCGGAAATTGAAATTAGGGAGGATTGGGAAATGGTGGAGTTAGGAAGTGTTTGTGAGATAACTTCAAGTAAAAGAATTTTCCAAGAGGAATATGTTAATTCGGGTGTGCCATTTTATAGAACTAAAGAAATTGTAGAATTAAGCAATGAAAAAGAAATCAGTCTAGAAATTTTTATATCAAAGGAGAGATACACAGAGCTAAAGTCTAAGTTTGATATTCCAAAGAAAGGAGAATTGCTCATTTCGGCGGTTGGTACAATTGGCATTATTTGGGTTATTCCTGATGATAGAGAGTTCTACTTTAAAGATGGAAACTTAATTTGGATAAAAGAATTAAAAAACATTGATCCTATTTTCTTGAAACTTGTTCTTGAAAATGAATTGGCCAGTAAATTTAAAGAGCTTACCAATGGAGTGGCCTATAATGCTTTAACTATTATCAAATTAAAGCAACTCCAAATTCCTTTTCCAGCACTTTCAGAACAGAATGATATCATTTCAAAGATAGAACAAGAGCAAGCTCTAGTTAATGGCAATAAAAAACTAATTTCCTTTTACGAACAGAAAATTAAAGATGAAATAAATAAGCTGTGGATGTCGAGTTCATAAATTAATTCTTATTTGAAATAAATTTAAATCTTAAAAGCTGTGTCAATTATTAAGCAAGTATCCAAACTCAAGAAATTCGGAATATTTGATAACTTTAATTGGAATTCCGATCTACCCGAATTTAAAAAATTCAACTTAATCTATGGTTGGAATAGAAGTGGCAAAACCACATTATCCAGAATATTCGCAAGTTGTGAAAAGAAATCTGTTTATGACAAGGAAAAATTCAAGCAATTTCCAGAACATGGAGAATTTGAAATTAAAACAGATGATGGGTCAGTAATAAAGAGTTTGGATATTGCAACTTCTAACTTAAAGGTTAAAGTTTTCAATCAGGATTTTATAGATGGTAATATCTCTTTTGATCCATCCAATTCATGTACTCCCATTGTATTTGTAAGTGAAGAAGATATTGAAAATAAAAAGAAGTTGGATCAATTGCGAAATGATAAAATGGCACTTGATAAGACTTATGAGTTGTTAAAAAAAGATAAACTCAGCAAAGAGGATACTAAAAGTATATTTTTGACGGACTTAGGGCGTGAAATTTCAAACGCTCTTTTTGATAAAACATATAATAAAACAAAGGCTGAAAGCAAAATTAATGCAATTGGTTTTAACAACTTTACGGATAAGATACTTTCAATGGATGCTAAGATTGAATATGAGTCAGTTAGTAAAAGTAATGCTGGCAAACCTCAATCTACTCTTGCAGAATATAAATTGTCAATTGTATTTGAAGACGAAACCATTGAGAGCTTTCAAAAAATCTATGAGAATATTACAAAATTGCTAGGTAAAAAAGTAATTTCAGATTCTATTGACAGGCTAAAAGACGACCAAAGCTTGAATAGCTGGGTAAAACAAGGATTTGAACTTCATAAATCTAAAAATGAGAAGCACAATTGTCTTTTTTGTAGTAATCCAATTGATGCTGAATTTTTAAATACTCTTTCGGGGCATTTTAGCAAAGACTATGAGGATTTACAAAGCGCAATTGTAATATTTAAAAATGAAATTAATAAAATAAAATTGAGTAATGAAGGCTTGTATTTACTATCAACAAAGGCGGAATTATATCCGGATCTACAAGGCAAATTTGAAGAACAATCACTAAAACTTGAAGAAATTATAGATAAAACGAATACATGGATAGAAACAGCAATCTCGAAACTAAACGAAAAGTATAATAGCACTTTGATTATCATTTCAAATCCGGATAAACCAGAAGAATATTTTGTAAAGTATAACAGTGTTATAAAAGAACTGAATAAAATCATAGAGAAACACAACGACAAAATTCAAAATCATTCTAAAGAGGTATCGAATTCTAAAGAAAAAATCGAATTGCATTTAATAGCAACAGCATTAAAATAAAGAGATTACCCAAAACTGATATCGGAATTTGAGGATTCTGCAAAAATTGAAAAGCAGACTTTACAAGCGGTCAATA
>JBFWYJ010000407.1:0-3119 GCA_050186555.1 Bacteroidia bacterium | reverse complement strand
TTTGTTTTTTGTGATACCTGAAAATTACAATTTACCGGTTTTTATTCGTGTATTCGATCCTGATTGTGGCGGAGTTAATGATGAAAATAGAGGTGGTTTTAACTCAACAACAAAATTTTCTGTTTATGGAGGCAACAACGCATTCAATAAAAGTGAGGACGCTAATAGACTTAAAGTAACGGGATACAATAGCGGTAATCTTTTATTTACTAAAACATTTGGAGAAGATCCTAAATATGACAATCAATATTATTCTTTTGGTCCGATTAATCCAAACGAAGGTCAACTAATTTCTCAATTTGGGGGGCGCGTTTTCAAATTAGTAATTGAAGGAGGGATTGGTGATGATGGCAATTTGTACAAGTTCTTTTTAAGCAGTAGCCCGAAAGAAAATAAAGCCATTGAAGGAGGAAACGCATTTACATACGAATACACTTTCAGGCTTCATGACAAAGGACCAAGCATTTCTCATATATATCCATACATAGACAATGAAACTGTGTCTGTTAAAATCAATAACTTTGATTTTGATAATGATGCATTATTAAGGGTTGTCTCTGTTGCCAAAAAGGGCATTAACCTTACCGGGTCAAATGATAATGAATGGAAACTTGATCAATTAATCATTGACCCAAAAGAAAAAGGCAGTTCTTATGATATTCAAATAATCAAGAAAAAAAGTTCTAAAGATAACAACGTAGCATTTTTTGTTACTAACCAATATGGCAAATTTCTGCCGTTCTTTAGCGTTCCTATTGGTGGTGTACCCAAATACAATTACAAAATTGGAGTGAAATAATGGCACCTGCTGTAGAAGAAAAAACGACCGTTGAGACAAAAGTATTAGAGAGTGAAGAACGCCAAACCATTGTTCACTGTCAAGCTAGTGGAGAAGGAGCAGAAGCTTACAGAATTTGGCCAAGTACATATTTGGTTGAACATGGAAGTAACCACAGAGCAAAACTAATCACTGCATACAATATTACATTTGCTCCAGAGTGGACATTAAATGATGGAAAAGGATTTACTTTAATTTTTGAAGGACTAAGTAAAAATTGTAAATCATTTGATTTGATTGAATTCATTCCGCAAGCCGGCGGTTTTGAAGTATTCAATATTCCAAGAAATGAAACGGATGTTTATCATGTGAGTTTTTAGTTAACATAAATAATCCGGAAATAATTAATTACTCCGGATAATTATTAATATCATTTGTTTCTATCTCCTTCCCAAAACATAGCACAATATTGTCAGTACGTTTGCCGTGATTTGCAATATTGCATGACCTTTCTTCTTTGAATCTACAGATGCTTCTTCAAAAACCAACTGTTTACTAATATCATCAAACTCAGTTTTTAATGCGACAACTTTAATAGTAACAGATAATTCATCGTCTTCGTCTAAAATCACATTCTTCAATATACTTTCTTTATACATCTTGTCAATACCTTGAATATCGTACAAGCCGGGACCCAAATTTTCAAACACTACCTCGCCATCTTTATTGGTTGATTTCAACTGAATCTGTTTTCCATTTTGCAAAAGCATAACATTACAATATGCAACAGGTTTCAGGCTTTCTTGCTCAACCAAAGTAACTTTGACAGAACTGAATTTTTCCTCGGAATCTTCTTGCGCCTCTATCATTGAGACAATTAAAAGGAGAATAAATAAAATAAATAGTAATCGCTTGCCTACCGCCGGACTGCCTGCAGAACCATCTCGGTATAAAATCTCTTTTTCCATAACCAATTCTTTTTATATAATGTGGATTTATCATATGCCTTTTTATTAGCATACTAGTTTCTTCAGTTCCGGTTTCCTCCTTCACTTCAAGTGGCAATTAACTTTTATTAACTGGTAACGGATTTTTGCAAAAAGGATACATCAGTCAAACCGAACTTCAATAATGTCAGGAACAGGTTATTTCAGTTCAAAAAATTGATTCTGTACAATTTCTTTGCTATTTTCAAGCATATTAAAATCATGAAAAATCCATTTAGAATATTAAGCATTGATGGAGGTGGATTAAGGGGCGTGGTGCCGCTTACCATTTTACAAAAATTTGAAGCGTTAACCGGACAGCCCATATGGAAAAGTTTTGACTTGATTGCCGGAACTTCAACGGGGGGATTGTTAGCAAGCGCTATAACAATTCCAAAAAATACCAAAAATCACAATGAAGGAGCGAAGTACTCATTAGATGATTTAATGCGAGTTTACCTTGAAAGAGGAAAGGAAATTTTTCCGCCTCCTTCGAATTTCTTTGGTGATTTGTTTAAAACCACTGATGGAGCCTTTTCACCGATGTTTTCTGACAAGGGAATTCATAAAGTGTTTACAGATGTTTGTGGAGATGCTAGGCTCGCAGAAACACTCACTCATATAATGGTCAGTACTTATGACTTGAATAATAATGTTCCTTTGTTTTTTAAAAGCAGAGCTGCGAGAAATAATGACGAACAAAATATTAAAATTTATGACATCGCAAGAGCAACCTCAGCAGGACCAACCTATTTACCAGCTTATGAACTAATTTATCCCAATGACAAGGAAGATAAAAACAGATTGTGCATAGATGGTGGTGTTTTTATCAATAATACTTCTTTAGGGGCTTTGGCAGAATTTTCCAAACATCATGCGCAGTATGGTTATGGTAAAGAAAATGAAGACATTATTTACGAAGATGTGTTTGTCTTGAGTATCGGTACAGGCTCTTATTCAGGCAGAATAAGCGCTGATGAAGCCAAGAATAAGGGGAAGCTGTTCTGGGCCACACGCATTTCTGATATAATGATGAAAGGTGTTAATCAAACTACTCATTATGAAATGAATGAAATGATGGAGACAGGAAATTACTTAAGGCTTAGCATTGACATTCTGGAAGAAAAACATTCCGAAATGAGTCGGGCTGATAAAGAAACATCAGACTATTTAATAAATGAGACCAACAAACAAGTATTAGGTAATTCTGATAAAATGAATAAATTAAAAGCCTGGATAAACAAGAGTGGATTAAATACCGGTGCACTAAATGTTTAATATTCAGAATAAATCAGAAATAATAGAGGGTAGCGCAGGTAAGCCAATCCTTCTTGATTATACATTTAATGATTATA
>JBFWYJ010000406.1:0-3137 GCA_050186555.1 Bacteroidia bacterium | reverse complement strand
AAGTTTTGGAAAACGCGTGAAGGCTTCAGAAAACAGCGGCTTTGCTAACCCGGGTTTGTCATTAGGAGCAGCTTTGAATTATCAAGTGTACAAGAATTTAGGTGTAATATCACAAATTCTTTATCAAAATCACCAAATAGATAATTACAGATATAAAAAAGATTTGCTACTTGAAAACAGCAGTAATTCATATAGCATTCAGACTGGGGGATGGAATAATTTCAGTTTGATGTTTGGTGTTAATGCCATTTTTTATATCGATGACAACTTAACCCTTCAGCCAAAAGTAATGCTCGGAGCCAATTATGCACAGTCTCCAAAAATAAATTTAAGCATTAATGACTCTACCAATCACATCAGTATCATTGAACAGTCTACTGCTAAATCATTTGCTTTTTGTTTCCTTTTAGGCTTGGATGTTAAAATTGACCTGATTCATAATCATTATTTAATCCTTGGAACAGAGTTCTTTAACGCAGATATGTTTTTCGACAAGGTATTGGTTAAAGATTTTACCAACGATTCCAGTGCATATCATCGCTTTAAACAGCCTGTTCAAACAGGACTGATTAAGGTAGGGCTTGGTTTCAGGATAAAGTAAGATTGTTTAAATTTTGGTAATCATTCTCTCCGATTGCTTAACTATTTTTCTGACATTTGAATTGTGACTTATTATTTGGATGAATTAAACCCCGTACAGAAAGCAGCTGTAAAAGAAACTGAAGGTCCTGTAATGATAATTGCCGGCGCAGGTTCAGGAAAAACACGCGTACTTACATATCGCATTGCCCACTTAATGGAAAAGGGCATTGATCCGTTTAATATTTTGGCTTTAACTTTTACCAACAAAGCCGCAAGGGAAATGAAAGAAAGAATTTCAAAAATTGTTGGTGCTAAAGAAGCAAAAAATTTATGGATGGGGACATTCCATTCCATCTTTGCAAAGATATTGAGAATTGAAGCACTTAGATTAGGATACCCAAGCAACTTTACTATTTACGATACAGAAGACAGTAAAAACGTCATTAAAAGTATCGTTAAACAATTCAATCTTGATGATAAAATTTACAAACCTTCCTTGGTGCTTCATCGTATTTCTGATGCAAAAAACAAACTCATTTCATCGAAACAGTATTTAAACAATAGTATATACATCAGCGAAGACCGACAAAGTAATAAGCCCTTGCTAGGACAAATTTTTGACGAATATCAAAAAAGAAATTTTAAAGCTGGGGCCATGGATTTTGATGATTTACTATTCAATACAAATATTCTACTAAGAGATTTTCCTGAAGTATTGATTAAGTATCAAAATAAATTCCGATATATTTTAGTTGATGAGTATCAGGATACTAACTTCTCTCAATATCTAATTGTAAAACAGTTGGCAGCCAAATTTCAAAACATCTGCGTTGTTGGCGATGATGCACAAAGCATTTACGCGTTCAGGGGCGCCAACATACAAAATATTTTAAATTTCGAGACGGATTATCCCGATTTAAAGACCTTTAAACTGGAGCAGAATTACAGAAGCACAAAAACAATAGTAGAAGCAGCCAATAAGATTATTGCCAATAATAAAGACCAGTTTAAAAAGACTGTTTTTACAGACAACGATACAGGAAACAAAATTAAAGTCTTTAATGCCAATACTGATAACGAAGAAGGTCAGAAAGTAGCAAACAGTATATTTGAGACTAAGAACACCTACAGGTATTTTCATAAAGATTTTGCCGTACTGTATCGTACCAATGCGCAATCGCGTTCAATTGAAGAAGCTTTTCGCCGGATGAATATTCCATACAGAATTTATGGTGGTATTAGTTTCTATCAGCGCAAAGAAATCAAAGATTTGCTAGCGTATTTCAGATTAACAATTAATCCACACGATAATGAAAGCTTAAAACGCATTATTAATTATCCACTGAGAGGGATTGGACAAACAACCCTGGATAAATTAAGTTTGGCGGCGGCAGAGCATGATGTTAGTATTTTCACTGTATGTGAAAACTTGAAGGATTTTAAACTAGGTATTAATAGTGGTTCTGCTAATAAAATTGATGAATTTGTTACTAAGATTAAATCTTACATCCTAACACTTTCAACAAAAGATGCTTATGAATTAGGAAATCATATTGCAGTAAACACAGGATTGGTTAAAGAACTCTATGATGATAAAACACCTGAGGGAGTTAGCAGATATGAAAACATACAAGAGCTTTTAAATGGCTTGAAAGACTTTGCAGAACAAAAAAGAACACCTCAAGAGAATGAATTAAATGACATCATAAAGGCGCAGTTTGTTGAAAATGACAATTCATTATTTGCTGATTCTATTGATAAAGAACTTAGAACGCTTGATGAATTCATGCAAGAAATCACTTTGCTTACAGACGCAGATGAAGATGAGGATGATAAAAATTTAGATAAAGTAACAATGATGACAATTCAT
Source organism: Bacteroidia bacterium (assembly GCA_050186555.1). Classification (GTDB taxonomy): domain Bacteria; phylum Bacteroidota; class Bacteroidia; order B-17B0; family Aurantibacillaceae; genus Aurantibacillus. The sequence goes on along the minus strand of JBFWYJ010000406.1, from coordinate 685 downwards.
GCTGCGAAAGGATTGGAATTTAAAAATGTATATATCGTTGGGCTTGAAGAAAATCTGTTTCCATCACAATTATCTTTAAATAGTAGAACAGAATTAGAAGAAGAACGTCGTTTGTTCTATGTTGCAGTTACAAGAGCACAAGAGAATTGTACCTTGTCTTACGCCAACTCCAGATTCAAATATGGCAACATAATTTATTGCGAACCGAGTCGGTTTATTGAAGAAATTGACGAAGATTTTCTTGAATATGAAACTATTTCGAATGATAGAAGATTTGACGACAATGTGTTTGAAAAAATGAGAAACAATTTTTATCAGAAAAACTCATTTGATCAAAATAAATTTGCAAAAACCCAAAATACCAATTTTCAAAAAAAAGATGGCCCTGGTTTAGAATTTAAACCTAAGCCAACACTGGTAAGATTAAGTTCATCTTTAAAAAGTCAATCACCTAAAAGTCCTGTTGATTTAAATTTTAATAGAGCCTTACAGATTGGGGATGTGGTTTTTCATGAAAAATTTGGCAGGGGACACGTAGCTATTTTGGAAGGAAATTGGCCGGAAACTAAAGCCACCATCCAGATTGATCAGGTTGGTGCAAAGAACCTTTTGCTTAAATTCGCACGGCTACAAAAGTCGCCTTCCTAAGCCTTTATTAATACAATTTTTTTAGCTTATCTTCGTT
>JBFWYJ010000405.1:0-3148 GCA_050186555.1 Bacteroidia bacterium | reverse complement strand
TAGACTATCTGATGAAGAAACTAACAGCATCAAGAAAAAACATTGAAGCTAGTTTAGAAAATCTTGGCATGCAATATGAAAAGAAGATGCAAGAATATCAGGCATCTGCATCAGCCGGAATAGCGCCGAAGAGTGAATTAGCCGCCAAAGAGAAAGAAATTCAAAATATTGAAAGAGAAGCTCAAAATAAACAAATTCAAATGGATAATTTAGCGAGAGAATTGAATGAGAAAAACGAGCAATTTCAAGATGATGTAAGAAGAATAATCAAAGATAATTATGCTGATAAATTTGATTATGTTTTGACATTTAGCAAGTCTATTCCTTCAATGTTATATGGAAGTGATTCATTTGATATTACTGATGAGGTAATTGAATTATTGAATAGCGAATTTCAAAGTAAAAAACCCGGTAAGAAGTAATATGTCTGCATTGTATAAAAAAATAAAATCGGTAGAAGAGTTTCATGACATTTTTAAAATTGGAAATGCGGATGAATTAAAATTGCTTGGTGAAGCTGATTATATGCTTCGTTACAATCTGATAAAGGAAGAAAACGAAGAATATTTGGAAGCTTGTAAAAATGGAGATATTGTTGAGATTGCAGATGCTTTAGGTGATCAATTGTATATCTTATTCGGAACCATTTTGAAGCATGGTCTTCAGCACAAAATAGAAGAGATATACGATGAAATTCACCGAAGTAATATGAGTAAATTGGACGACAATGGCGAACCTATTTTTAGAGAAGATGGAAAAATATTAAAAGGTCCAAAGTACTTTAAGCCAAATATTAATAGAATCCTGATTGGTAAGGATTAAAAAGCCCGGTTGATGCCAATCATCCACCTAAATTGCACGTAATCATTTTCTTCATTAGGCAATCTGGTAATGAAAGCAGGAACATCAAATCTAATAACCAGAGGCTCTAAATAACTCAATTTACCCCAACGATTAATATTTAAGCTAATACCTGCACCTGCATCAGCCATAGGTGAGCTCATAACTACTGTTTTTCCAGGAGCATTGGTGTTTATAATTCCTGCGTCAGCAAATAAATAAGGCGTAAATATAAAAGCATTTCTGAATTTTTTTGGTTTCAAAAACTTGAACAACTCTCCAAATTCAATCTCCATATTGAATGCTGCTCCGGTAATGCCTTTGTAATTAAATGATAAGGTGCCATCCGGATTTTGTTCAGCAAGCAGATAACCGGAATAACCCCTTAAGTTCAATCCTCCGCCTGCAGTAAAATGGTTTGTTACTTTACCGTAGTTACCCCAGTCTCTTGAAATAAAACCAAAAGAGCGGGTGTATTTGTTGTCCATTAACTCTTCGTTATTGGCACCCGCTACAAACAAAGCACTTTCATCCGGTATTAACAACCCAAATCCGAATTGCCCAAACACCCGAGTATTTATATTTATTTTACCTAAATCATTTTTATTCACTGCTGATAAAGTCATTGCCGAATAATCGTAATCATTTGTAAAGGCTGCCGTTCTGATATTAAAATTAATTTTACCGTTTCCTTTCAAATAACGATAGCTATGGTCTAGCCCAACATGAATAGCGCTGTTCCATTTTCTGTATCCCCATTCATTACTATGAATTAAATAGGTCATGTCCTGTGGTAAATCCCTCAGCATTCCTTTGTAGTAACTATATATTCTTGTTGAAAAGGAATGGTTAAATCTTTCTAATCCAAAAGTGGCACCATCCAATCCGTCGAGCACTTTACCTTGTGCAAAGAAATTTGTTCTTGGCAAGAATTTGTTTAAGCTCGTTTTATAATTAAGTATAAATGAAACACTGTTAAACCTGCTAATAAAATCAGTGCTGTCAATTTGGTTTTGAAACAAACCTGTACTAAACCAACCTGTAATATCAAATACGTGTTTGGTGTTCAAATAATCACCACTTAAAGCAGCACCAATTTTTAAACCATCATAGCCATTATACCAAAGACTAGGCCTTAACCTCATATCATATTGTTTCCAATTAGGTGGATTATACACCTTGGAATCAAAGCGCACATTGATTTTTCCCTTTTTAACGTTATTGGTCATATCAATATCAGCCAATCTTTTACTTGGATCTATAATCACATTTTTAATACCATTTGGGACATTAATTTTTGCTACATATGTAGGTTTAATTTTAGGACCCCAGCCAATCCAGCGCGGAAGCGTGTTAGCACGTGTCGGTTTTTCAAACCAGGTATTTGGTATGTAGTAATGAATCGCAGAATCATTACCGTCAACAACCGCAAAGTCAATTGGCATTTGCATTTCACCTTTACGCTTGAACGTGATTTCATAGTTACCTTTGCCCTTCTTTTTAATTCTGCCAATTTTATAATCTATGGTTTTGGTAGTTTCCAACCATTGGTCAAAAAACCAATTCAAATCTAAACCGGTAAATTGTGTAATTGAATTCCTAAAGTCTTCAGGGTAGGGGTGGCAATATTTCCATTGATAAAAATAGAATTGTATGGCCTTATCATAAAGTGCTCTTCCTAGAACATATTCAAGATTCTTTAGCATAGTCGCTGTTTTATAATATACCTGTCCATAGCCACCACCATGCCTTATAGCGCCATTGAAATCGTCACTGTGAGTATTCAAAGTAACTTTTTCATCTCTCATTACATTTGTTATGTAATAAGAGTTATAAAAATGTCTATCAATTACTTTAGAAGGTTTAGTAAATTCATTTACATATTTATCCATTAAAGATTTGTTCGGCTTTGGACCTTCTTTTTCAAAAGGCCCTTCTATGAACTGGTATGTATCTGCAGTATAAAATTGGGTGAAGCCTTCATCTAAAAACGCTCTGTAGTTTTCGTTACTGCCAATCATTCCAAAAAACCAATTATGCGTCATTTCATGAACAAACAGGCTTCTATAATTTGGATCCCATCCACCATCAAGCGTTATCATGGGATATTCCATTCCGTCTTGAGCATCTGCACAAATCATTTTTGGATAGTGATATGGGCCAATATTTTGGCTATTTACATCAATTACTTGTGCAATATATTTTGATGCATTGTGCCATCCCGCGGCATGAGGCTCTTGAACCAGAGCAATACACCTTATTCCGTTAAATACAGTTTCTCCAATACGATAGTTTGGGTCGGCGGTAT
>JBFWYJ010000404.1:0-3165 GCA_050186555.1 Bacteroidia bacterium | reverse complement strand
GCCCTTCTGGAATTATTATTGTATGGATCAATAGGCGTTAGCGTGCCTGTTTAATTATTTGAACTCCCGGTAGGAAAATTAACAATTGTTGTAGTAATATTTCCAAATGCCAATGACTTATATACGGTGCTCATTGCTGTAGCATCATAATCCTTTCTTTCTGTCATTGGTAGAAACATTCTTTTAGTCAGACCTGAAATAGTGCCTGAGCACAAAAGATTAAAATCTGATAAATAACTATTGACATTTGCACCTTCCTCCATGATAATATCAAAACTTGCAGAAGTCTTGTTTGATTGATTGGTGACATCTTTCATTCTGTAAATAAAGGCAGCTCCTCTGAAGCCAGTTGATGATTCAATATCTAATACCTTATTATATGAATTTGATTCATACTCCATTTCGGTGATACCTCCCATCGGATCAGTTATCTTTAATAAACTCCAAGCCTTTGTTCCTTCTTTAGCTCCACTTGTAGTATATCTACTAAATCCATTGTCCGTAGCATCATTTTTATAAAAACCCCAATACTCAGCCTTTCTCGGATTATAGTCAGGGTTTCTTGGAATACCGGCTATAAGATTACCCTTATCATAATCAAATATCATACTTGGAATTACTTTTTCATTGCCAAAATCGTAAGTATAAATTCGATTTAAGGTTAACTTTCCACTGTTTGAATAATCTGATACGGAAATATTTGATTCAACTGTAACCGGAGATGTAAGCACACTGGAATTATTGTATGACACGTTCACATTACCATAGTATTTTTTACACAAACTATAATCTTGATCGAAGTACACATTCTTTAGAATGCAATAGTTAAAATTGTTTCCTAAATAAGAAGTCTGATTTGGGTTGCTATATGGGAAATTGGTATTAAACCAATCTTCAGAGTAAAACCACTCGGTTGGGTTACAATAAGTAAAATCAAATTCCGGATAATTTAACGTTGTAAATCCATTTCCTGGGCCGCTAGGATACAATGCCGTCATAATTGAATCGATTTGTGCATTTGCAAACAACACTACTCTTTTTAACAATAAATCTGGTGCGGGTTTAAAGTTGGAAGGAATTGTAATATCTGCTGAACCTCCTTTTTCATCTTTTCGTATATCTCTAACGAATATGGCGGTATGACTTGATGTCCGGATTCTGTTTAAATGATATTTTTCCTCTTTACTTATTTGAGTCACTCCCGAAAGTCCTGAAAATTTGTAGTATGGAGAGCCAGGGCTTGCAGGTGCAAAAGGAAAGTAAATCGGGCTGTCTTTAGAATATTCTTCTAAACTATACTGATAATCATAACCAAACTCAGGAAACCTATTTACAAATTCACTACTCCATTGCTCGTAATCAAAGTATATCCAATAACCACTATCACCATCGTCAACCATATGATTATTGTTTGAATCAACGTAGTCAGCGCCGGTAATTGCTGTTAACAGCCATTTAACAGCATACTTCTTATCATTCAATTCCTTTATTGTATAATTAGCATTTTCAGTATGAGTAACACTTGCATTCATACTAATGAAGTTTCCAACATCGATGCCTGATTCAAGAGAATAATCATTTTTTAAAGGTGCTTTAAACGTTGTAGATTCTAAGTGATATACCGGAAGTGAATAATGATAAGTCAAGCCATTGGAAGTGGTTATTCTAAAATAACCAATGCCTTCAGCAGGAAAATTTGAAGATGAACGAGCATGGCTACTTTTGTAATCGATAAATGTTGCTAATGGTCCACTAGCAAAGCTTGAACTATTGGCATTATCAATTTCCTCATTTGTGAAATATTCAATAAAATTTGAAGTGCCAAGCCGACCACTTGTTTTATTAAAATTCTCATCTGAGATTGTTGAACCTGAATAATGTCTGCCTATGAATGGGTCTGAAGTATTTGTGTAACCATTTCCATCAACATTATCAGTAGGTATCCGAAATGGTGTAGTACCGTCAATAGCTACAGAATAATGTCTTGAAACTAAGGTATCCGCAAAATCGCCTACGAAATGAAACTGAGGTTTTCTAATATAACCACTTCCACTAATTGCATCCGTATTCGATAAATAATCATACTCAAGCGGATTAGCGCTAACTAAGCTATACCCAAAAGAGTAAAACTTATGGTAGTTTAATTTCATTTGCCCATTAAAACCGGGACCTACTACTTGATAAGAGTCAAAATCTGGAAATGTAAACTCTGAAGTGTCTTGATCTCTCGACGACCTAAAAATATCATTTCTTCCTGCTCCTGATAAATTATCATGATACAATGCGCCATTTGCAAACAACTGAATACCTGTTTGACTAAATGTTCTAAAATCCTTGACATCATCCGGATAACCGGAAACACTTCTGTAGATTGCTCCGCCTGCTTGAATATTCCATCCTAATCCTATTTCACTTGCCGCTTGCTCCATTGCAATACCAGCTCCATATGAAATACTTACATCTACTCCATTCCCTCTATTCGATGGAACATGCAGAATGTTCTGCCCATAAGAAAACGAACCGGTAAATGGATTAACATCTTGACTGTAAATAATACCTGATGTAAAAAGTAAAATGAAGGCTAATTTCAGCTTATACATAATTCCTACTATTGTAATTGAGACGCAATAGTAGATAGTGAATTATTAATGTCAAAACAGTAGAATAGGCAGTGTCATAGAAGTAATTTAATCTATCAGATTGGAAATTATTCTTTTAGTGAAATTATAGTATACCATAAAACTATTGTATCACGTAGGTATTTTTATGAATGTTTGTAGGGGAGATATTGAATAGGGATTACTTCAATTTAATTCCCCTCTATAACTTCTTTTTTCTTGATAGTGAACTCAGAATCATTAATCAAGCCTTTATCCTTTAAGTCTACAAACTTTAATATTTTTAGGTAAATACTGTTTTCATAATTATAGCTTTCAGATAAGATTTTTTGTTTTATGGTCATTAATTCTGCTTTTGTAAGAATGTTCGAATCATGCAACTTTTTTAATTTATTCAACTCATCCGCTTTGCTGTTTCCTGTATTGTATTTTCATTCTGCGATTTGTAGACGTAAAGCACTAAATTCACTATTTGTTAAAATACCTTCCTCATTTAGGATTTGCAATTTAACTAATTCGTGAGCCGATGAAGTTGAGTTAGATTGAT
>JBFWYJ010000403.1:0-3203 GCA_050186555.1 Bacteroidia bacterium | reverse complement strand
CTTCGTTGGGCTCCCAACGAAAAATTCTATCAAGGGAAAACTTATAGAATCCCTATATCTTTTAAAAACCCAATATTCACCTTGCGCTATGTTCAAGGGATTAAAGGCCTGTTAGGTGGCGAATATGATTATCAAAATATTTCATTAAATATTTATAAACGATTTTACTTTTCTCAGCTAGGTTATACAGATGTAGTTTTAGAAGGCGGCAAAATATTTGGAAAGGTTCCTTTCCCTTTACTAGACATACATCGTGCAAATCAAACCTATGCCTATCAACTTCAGTCATATAACTTAATGAATTTTCTTGAGTTCGTAAGTGACCAGTATGCAAGTATAAATATAGACCATTCCTTTAATGGATTCTTCTTTAATAAAATCCCATTGTTTAAAAAACTAAAATGGCGTGAAGCTGTGACCTTAAAAGTTTTGTATGGTAGCATAAATTCGAATAACAATCCAGCTAATAATTCACAACTTTTAAGATTTCCGGTTACTTCAGAAGGAGTTCCTATAACCTATAGTTTATCTGAAAAGCCATATATAGAGGGTAGTGTGGCAATTGCAAATATTTTTAAGTTTTTTAGAGTGGATTTAGTAAAACGTTTTACATATCTCGATCATCCTAATATTTCACAGTTGGGAATTAGAGTAAGATTTAAATTTGATTTTTAAAAAATATTAGTAGCAATGAATTCAAAAAGCAAAACAAACAACAAAACTATTAGAGATAAATTACAAAATTCAATTTATTTAGTTATTAATCCATTTGTAAAAGTTTTAATTAAAATTGGATTTACACCTAATACGGTTACAGTAATTGGTTTTTTATTAAATATAGGTGTTGCAATTATTTTTATTGTAGGGGCTGAAGAAGGAAATAGAGGCGATTTGTCTTACATTGGATGGGGCGGTGGATTAATTTTATTCGCAGGATTGTTTGATATGCTCGATGGGCAGGTAGCAAGGTTAGGTAATATGTCGACAAAGTTTGGGGCATTTTTCGATTCGGTACTGGATAGATATAGTGAATTGGTTATGTTTTTAGGTATTTGCTATTATTTAGTGGCACATCATTATTTCCTAAGTTCATTATTTGCTTTCATTGCATTAATAGGATCTATGATGGTAAGCTATACAAGAGCAAGAGCAGAAGGGCTTGGAATTGAGTGTAAAGGAGGTTTAATGCAAAGACCTGAGCGCATAGTAACAATTGGATTATCCGCATTGTTATGCGGAATAATTTCTTCTTTTATTGGCGGGGACTATAAATTATTTATTTCAGGAATATCTATACATGTTTTTGAAAGTATCTCAATATTTACAATTCCCATAACTATTGTGGCTGTTTTATCGAATATAACGGCTACAAAAAGATTATTGGACTGTAAAAAGGCATTAGAAAAATTATAAACATATAAAAAATGATTGCGTTAAAAAAAACAGATAAAATTTTGGTGTTTACAATACTAATATCTTCCTGTCTGAATTTTTCCTGTAATAAACAGTATGTATGCGTATGTTCAGTATTAAAAAGTGGTAACAATACAAATGTGGATAGTGTAAAAACTACCAAATTAGGAAGTAAAGGATACGATAAAACGTGCCAATCTTATAACTCTGATAGCTTAACAAATTGTCATTTAAAATAATAACATCAACTATGCGATTTTTTAATGCAAAATATATAGTAGTATTTCTATTGCCATTGCTTTTTTTACTGAATGCATCTTTAGTTAATTCCTCTATGCCCGTTGTTTTGAAGAGCATTAAGCAAGTGAATCCACAAGACACATTTCCTACCCCACCGTTCAATAAAAATATGCTTTTCTATATACAGCGAACTCATAATATCAATACAATTGTTTATGAAGTAAACTATAATAAAGATAGTACCATTAACGAAAAAGATCCTGTTAAGATTTATTGGATTCGTTACGCTGACAATGGCGAAATATTACCATTATCAGGTATACAAAAGAGTTTTGCGTACGGTGTTAACGTGAGTGCTTTCGATAAAGAAAAAAAATGGTTTAAATTAAATATCGTTTCATATAAAAAAACAGACATTTATTTAATGAATACAAAAGGAAGTAGGTATCACGCATTCGTAAAAATAAACGACAAAATATCTCTTTTAAAGAAGATTTTTTTTAAAACCGATGGTGGTTCTTTTTGGAGCCCTAATGTGGTATATGTTGAGTTAACAGGAAATGATATTACAACGGGAAAGATAGTTTCGGAAAGATTTAAACCATGATAAAAATATGATAAAAATTAACAAAGTTCCGCTGAGAAACATACTAATTGTAACATCAATAACATTAAGTTATTTGCTTCTTTCATTCATTTTAATTGGATTTAAAACGGATCAGTTATTTCTGGCTGGATTATTTAATTTCATGTATTACTTTTCAGTAAGTACCCGAAAATTCATATTAGGCTTTTCCATATTTATTGTGTTTTGGATAATTTTCGATAGTATGAAGGCGTTCCCTAATTATCAATTTAATACAATTCATATTAAGGATTTATATTTAAAAGAAAAGTCCATTTTTGGAATTTCCGATAATAATACCATACTAACCCCAAATGAATTCGCGCAAAAACATTCAAAAACTTTTTTAGATATAGCGTCCGGCTTATTTTATATTAATTGGATGCCAATACCACTTATTTTTGCTTTTTACTTATTTCGCAAAAATAAGACACAATTTCTTAAATTTTCATTAGCCTTTTTATTTGTTAATATAATCGGCTTTGTAGTATATTATATTTTTCCTGCTGCGCCACCTTGGTATGTGCAAAAATACGGATTTGATGTTCATTTTAATACTCCAGGAAACACTGCCGGACTATCGAGATTTGATAATTACTTTGGAATAAATATGTTCGGGGCTTTATATTCTAAAAGCTCAAATGTTTTTGCCGCAATGCCCTCGCTTCATTCAGCTTATCCAGTTGTAGTTCTCTTTTTTGGTTTAAAAAATAAAATGGGTATTATCAATTATTTCTTTGCTTTTTTTATGATCGGAATATGGTTTTCTGCGATTTATTCCGGACATCATTATACGTTGGATGTATTAATGGGAATTACATGTGCCATTACGGGTCTAATTATTTTCAATTATGCCATAATAAAAAATTCTTATATGAGAAACTTTTTGTTTAGCTACGAAAGTGTAATAAGCTAAAGAAACTTT